>DAIOTD010000065.1:0-7448 GCA_036752205.1 Atopostipes sp. | reverse complement strand
CTTTATAAAATTTACGACTTAGAAAAAAGCAGCTTCCTAAAAAAAGGACAGCTGCTTTTAAATTTAAGTTTTTAATTAAGGTGTTTGGAAGTTAGAAGATGCGAAGCTATCTGGGACATCGAATCCACCGATACCTTGAGCATTGTAACTTTCACCATTCATGATTGAGTTTTTAACAATGACATAATCTACTTTACGAATTGCGTTTAAATTACGACCGCCTGCGTATGAGATTGAAGATTGTAAGTCTTGCTGCATTTCAGTTAATGTATCTTGGATCGAACCTTTGAAAGGAACTAACATTGATTTCCCTTCGACGTTACGACGCTCACCTTTTTGTTGAGCAGATGCACTACCGAAATATTTTTTGAATTTTTGACCGTTTACTTCTACTGTTTCACCTGGTGATTCTTCGTGACCAGCAAATAATGAGCCAACCATAACCATCGAAGCACCGAAGCGAACTGACTTAGCAATATCACCATGCGTACGGATTCCACCATCAGCAATTAAAGGTTTACTTGCTACTTTTGAACAACGTGAAAGAGCAGATAACTGCCATCCACCTGTACCGAAACCAGTTTTTAGCTTAGTGGTACATACTTTCCCAGGACCAACCCCAACTTTAGTTGCATCAGCACCTACGTTTTCAAGGTCTCGAACAGCTTCTGGTGTTGCAACGTTCCCTACGATTAAAAATGTCTGATCACCCATATGTTTCTTAACGTGTTTAATCATTTTAATCACTGTATCGGAGTGCCCGTGTGCAACGTCAATTGTGATGAAGTCTGGAATTAAATCTTCAGCAACTAACTCTTCAACAAATTCGTATTCATCCGATTTGATACCTAAACTGATTGAAGCAAATAGATCTTTCTCACGCATCATTTTGATGAAATCTTTACGTGTTTCTTCCTCAAAACGGTGCATAACGTAAAAGTAACCATTTTCTGCTAGCCATACGGATAACTTCTCATCGATAATTGTCTGCATGTTTGCAGGAACAACCGGTATCTTAAATTGACGGCCACCAAATTCAACAGATGTATCTGCTTGCGAACGGCTCGTTAAAACACCTTTAGCTGGGATTAACTGAATATCTTCATAATCGAAAACTTTCATAGAAAGTAAACGCTCCTCAAAAAAATATTAGGGGTTTTAATCTCATTGCACAAAAAAATACCCGAAATGGCTTCCGATGTTACAGTGCCCGTTCCGAGAGGTCAAAATTAATTCCCTTTGATACTATACAAAATCGCCAGGTGAAAGTCAAAGGAATACGGGTTAATTTAATTTGTATCTCATTTACTTAAAGCTTTCGCAACAATAATGTATAATAGAGAGAAGAAGTTGAATTAAGGTGGGGATGGAATGTATCAATATGATAGAAAAAAAGATGAATCAGCTTTACGCAATGTATTTTTAACGATTGCTATCATTAGTTTAATAATATTTTTGATTGTGGCTTACATGGGGTATAACGATTGGCCAGAAATTACAAAATTAGATAATCAAATCGGTTCGGTTTTTCATAATTTACGTACCCAGTCACGAACAAGTATAGCCATCGCGATTACACGAATAGCCAATTTTTCTGGGCAAGTGGTTTTAGCGACTGTCATAACATTCGCGTTAATACTTTTTAAGAAATGGCGTACAGGTTTATGGTTTGGTTTAATGGCCTTGCTAGGTGCTGGAGTTATAAACGGGGTGGTAAAAAGTATATTCCACAGAGCCCGTCCGACGGATATTGAGCACTTAATCGAACAAGGTGGCTATGCTTTTCCAAGTGGACACTCAATGGGTTCGATGATTATATTTGGTAGTTTGTTATTTATATTATATCGCTATATCAATAGTCGTAAGTCTTATTGGCCCGTTGGTAAAGTGTTGTTAAGTCTTACTTTAGGATTGTTAATTTTAATGATTGGTTTAAGTCGAATCTACTTAGGAGTGCATTTTCCAACTGATGTTATCGGTGGCTTTGCATTAGGCTTATCATGGATTAGTTTTAATTTTGCATTTATTGGGCTGACAATTACAAAGAAAGACTTCAACACAAGAAGCCGTTACCATTTTAAGAGTTTGTAAAATAATAAAACAACCAGTCTTTTGATTGGTTGTTTTTCTATATAGAAGAGTAAAATTTTAGAAAATAAGGAGAATAAAATGAAAAGTTTTAGAATGAATCCAGAGAATAAATTAGAATTTGGAGTTTATACGCTAGGGGATCACCTTCCGGATCCGCGCACAAACAAACGGATTTCAGCACAAAAACGACTACGTCAAATTATTGAAATGGCACAACTAGCAGAAGAAGTCGGTTTAGATTTCTTTAGTGTAGGAGAAAGTCACCAAGAGTATTTTACGACACAGGCTCATACAGTTGTACTTGGGGCTATTGCGCAAGCAACAGAAAAGATTAAGATTGGTAGTTCTTCTACTATTATTAGTACGCTTGATCCTGTTCGAGTGTACGAAGATTTCTCTACGATTGATTTAATTTCAAATGGGCGTGCTGAAATAATCGCAGGACGTGCCTCGCGCCTGGGTGTATTTGACTTGCTTGGTTATGACATACAAGACTATGAAGCGTTGTTTGAAGAAAAATTTGCATTATTGTTGGAATTAAATGAAAAAGAAATTGTGACTTGGAATGGAAATTACCGTAAATCACTTGATAATGCGATGATTCTACCTCAACCCAAAGAAGGAAAACTACCCATTTGGCGAGCAGTAGGTGGGGGCCCGCAAAGTGCAGTTAAAGCGGGTATAAACGGTGTTCCAATGTTTATTGCTACTCTAGGTGGAGCAGCAGAGTCTTTTCAATATTCAATTGGAGCCTATCGAGAATCATTAAGTCGTATGGGGCATGATCCTCAAAAGTTTCCTGTCTCTACAGCTGGATTTTTCTATACAGCCGAAACAACACAACAGGCTTTTAGTGAGGTTTATCCTCATGTAAACGAAGGGATGAAGCGAACAAATGGTCAAGGCTTCCCGAAACAACATTTTGCACAAGGGATGGATTCGCGTAATGTTATGAATATCGGTTCACCAGAGCAAATTGTTGAAAAGATACTCTATCAACATGAACTATTCAATCATCAACGTTACATCGCTCAGTTAGATTTTGGCGGGATTCCACATGATCGTATTATGAAAAATATTGAAGTACTTGGAACAAAAATAATGCCTGAAGTCCGAAAACATTTATAATCATCCGATAAAAAAGAAGAATGACCGTATGACTATCTTTGTCAGAAGTGTCATAGTGAATAACTTAACGAGTCAGTCGCGCTTATATGGGTTGCTTTTTCGTGTGCTTACTGTTAATATAATGATGTCATGTGTATAACTGAACAATATGTTCAGTACAGATTTGAATCCCTGGCCGATTTGCCATTGGCTTAATTTGGTTTCAACTCTTTTAGTAATACATGAAAACCTCCTATTTGACCTTAAGACCGTCAATTAGGAGGTTTTCGTGCTTTTATTAACCCAAAAGGTAAGTACCAAATGGCACTTACCTTTGAAAAACATCTAGTTATCATAGAGAGGGAATTGTGCTGTTAAGTCATGTACTTCTTCTTTAATGGTCTCTAAAACATCAGGTTGATCTTTCGTTTCTGCAACCTTGATGATGAGTTTAGCCACTGAACGAGCGGCAGCTTCATCAAAACCACGAGTCGTAATTGCAGGTGTTCCAATACGGATTCCACTTGTTTTGCGTGGTGTTGATTGATCGAACGGAATCATATTCTTGTTAACTGTAAGACCGGCTTTATCGAGTAAGGTTTCTAACTCTTGTCCATTGAGGCTATATCCGGTTGTGTCTAGTAAGAATAGATGGTTATCTGTTCCACCACTAACTACACGGAATTTTGACTCTTCGAATACTTGTGTCATTGCTTTTGCATTCTTAATTACTTGTGCCATATAGTCTTTGAAAGATGGTTGTAATGCTTCATAGAAAGCAACTGCTTTTGCAGCAATGACATGCTCTAACGGACCACCTTGTATCCCAGGAAAAATAGCACTATTTAACTTTTTACCGTATTCTTTTTTGGCTAGGATTAGACCGCCACGTGGTCCACGTAAAGTTTTGTGAGTTGTAGATGTAACGACATCTGCATATTCAACTGGATTTTGGTGGTGTCCTGTTGCAACTAATCCAGCGATATGCGCCATATCCACCATTAATTTGGCACCTACTTCATCAGCAATCTCACGGAATTTTTTAAAGTCAATTTCACGAGAGTAAGCACTTGCACCTGCTACAATCAATTTAGGTTGTTCTTTTAAAGCGATACGACGAACTTCTTCATAATCAATCGTTTCATCTTCTTCAGATACTCCATATGCAATGATTTCATAGTCTTTTCCGCTAAAGTTCACTTTTGATCCATGCGTTAAATGCCCACCATGATCTAAATTCATCCCTAAAATTTTATCGCCAGGATTTAATAAAGCACGATAAGCAGCCATATTTGCTTGACTACCTGAATGAGGTTGTACGTTCGCATACTCCGCATTAAATAATTTCTTTGCGCGATCAATCGCTAAGTTTTCAATGATGTCAATATATTCACAACCACCGTAGTAACGACGGCCAGGGTAACCTTCAGCATATTTATTTGTTAAGATACTGCCCTGAGCTTCCAATACGTCACTGGATACAAAGTTTTCAGAAGCGATTAATTCAATTCCGTTGATTTGACGATTTTTCTCTTTTTCTATTGCTGCAAACAATTCTTGATCAAACATAGTGAAATCACCTATTTCATTTTATAGTTTTTCATTGCATAAAGTATAAGAGATTTTTCGATGTACGTCCATTTAAAATCATTTTTAAAAATTTAATGGGAGATGCAATGAGCGTGAAATGGGTTTGTAAACTAAAGAGATAGCTACAGCCAAATGTCAAAGAATGTTGATTCTATGGTATTCTTATCTAAGACTTAAGACTGTTTAGCATTTAAAATGTCTGTGGTATAATTTACTTAATCCTATAACAAAAAGATGAGGAGTAATGAAAATGAAGAATATACTAAAGAAATTAAATAAATTCATCATTGGAGCTAGTGCAATGGCAATGCTTGCAACGACAGGTGTAACTTCTGTAAAGGCAATCGATACAAGCGTTGTTGATGAGGCTTGGGGAAAACCAACATTTATCTACGGTGGCGGGTTAAGTGATTCCGAACTGACAAATACAGCTAATTTATTCGATATTGATAACATGGATAACGTAGCGTCTACACCAGCTTTAGGTGACGACTTAGTCAAGTATTTAGGGTACGGTTCAGGTAATACAGCCAGTATGATTTCGTCTGTCTTAGTTCAAAAAGATAATAATAGTGGTGTGAATGTTGACATTTTGACACCGGAAAATATTACTAAAATTACAGCACAGCAATATACAAACGCTGCGATTACAGCAGGTGTTGAAGATGTGAGAATTGAAGTCGCAGCTATCCGTCCTGTTACTGGCGAAAGTGCCCTTACAGGAGTATATAAAGCGCTAGAGGTTAACGGAGAAGAGTTAGACCAAGAGCGAATGGAAGTTGCGCAAGAGGAGTTAGAAACAACCAGTGAAATTGCAGGAGATGAAGATCTTGACGACGAAGAATCTGGACGTCTAGATGCGGTAATTATCGATATTAAACAGCAGTTAGCGGATATCAAAGACCGTACCGACCAACTAGCAACGCGTGAGGAAATCGAACAGATTATTAATGACGCGCTAGAAAAATACGATTTACAAAATGTGATATCAATCGGAAATATTAATCTATTAATTAACTATTTCGAACGCTACCAAAATACAGATGCGATTGACTCTGCACAAGTTCGTGAGCAACTAAGTCAGTTTGCAAATGATATTGGTAGTCGCCTAGGAGATGCTTGGCAAGAGGCCGAGGAGAGCGGTTTACTCGCAAGAATTGGGAACTTCTTTGTTGATATCTTTAATGCTATCATTGGTATCTTCAAATAATTATAAGTTTTACGATATGGTGTTAACGACTAGAGTTAGTTGTTAGCACCATTTTTTATTTTATCGCACAAAAAAGAAGATGTCATTTAACCAACATCTTCTATAAATATTTTTAGTTATGATTATAATCTTCTATATATTTTTGGATTAACTCAAAGTCTGATGACATCGGTACTTTCTCGCCTTTAATGTGCATGACTTTTTCGTGACCTTTACCGATAATTAAAATGATAGTTTGTCCATCCACGTGGTTGAATGCTTCACGAATAGCTTCTTCACGGTCATCAATGATGAGGTAGGGTGTGTTTTCCTTTTCAACATACTGAGCTATTTCATTCGAAATCTCTTCAACACGTTCAAATGCTGGGTCGTCCATGGTTAAAATAACGAAGTCAGAATATTGCCCGCCAACCGATCCAAGTTCTTCGCGACGACCTAAGGCTTTTCCACCCGGAGCCCCAAAGACTGAAACGATTTTATAATCTGGATAAGACTTTTGCATAGATAATGCTAACTGCTCAAAGCTCAAGCGATTATGAGCAAAATCAGCAACAGCTATGACGTTATGATCATCGGTCGATAGTATACCCATTCTACCCGGAACTTGTATCTTTCGTAAAGCGGCTTTTGCATAAGTTTGTGGAATATTAAGTAAGTCCGTTGCGGCGATCGCTGCTACAGCATTTTCAATATTAAAATCACCCGGCATAGACAATTTATAAGAATCGTCAATGTTTTTTGACTGCACATGAAAATGACTTTCAAGTTGGACGGTTTCAATTTCCGAGACAAAATAGTCCGCCTCTTTGGCAACTAAACTAAATGTATAAAACTCATCCGCATTCTTTGCCTTATTAAAAAGATAATCTCGTTCTTGTGTTTCATTGTTGATGATTAATTGTTTGGTTTGTTTAAACATCTTCGCTTTTGACGCACGATAATCTTCGAAATCAGGGTGCTCAACCGGACTAATATGGTCTTCGTCAATGTTTAAAAAGATTGCCACATCGAAGGTTAAGCGATCGGTACGGTGATATTTGAAAGCCTGACTCGATACTTCCATCACCATGTATTCAAGACCGGCGTCCACGGCTTTAGCCAAATGCTTTTGCAAATCCATTGCTTCAGGAGTTGTATTCGCAGCTTCCATTTCTTCAAAGCCATCAAACGTTGTAATCGTTGAACTCACACCAGCTGGTAATTTGCCTTCCGCCTTCAAATAGTCATCCAAAATCGCACGAACATAATAAGTTGTAGTCGTTTTGCCTTTTGTACCACCGATTCCGATGATTTTAAGTTTGTCTTGTGGGTTGTTATAAAATATTTCAGCTAAAAGCGCCATTGCTATACGAATATCGGTCACAAGAATGTAAGGAATGTCTTCCTCAATCACTTGCTTCGTCTCGGCTACATAACCAAGTGCACCACGTTCAATCGCATCAATCAAGTA
>DAIOTD010000064.1:2009-7472 GCA_036752205.1 Atopostipes sp. | reverse complement strand
CCTGTCTACTTGACAGGGGGCAGTTCAGCTATTGATTCTTTTTTTTATTTTCTTTATTTTTTTACTTGTAATTTCGAGTCTGCTTTTTCTAAATTGATTCGTCTTGCGGTAGCTTCTTCAAATAATCCCATCAAGGAAGCTTCATCTTCTGTTTCAATCGCCTGTTTCATCAATTGAAATTGTATTTCAAAGTTATCCATAACATTTAAGAGTTCATTTTTATTGTAAAGAAAAAGCTCACTCCATAAAGGTGCATTTATTTTGGCTACACGAGTTAATTCTCGGTAGGTATCGCCTACAAATGCTGCGGTGTCTCGTCCTTCTTTATCACTGTTAATCAATGACACTGCCAGCACATGGGAGAGCTGACTAACAAAAGCAATCATTTCATCATGAACATGGGCCTCGACTTGGCGTACGTGCTTAAAACCAAGTGTAATAAGTAAATCAGTCAAAAAGGTGAGGTTCTCTTCTTTATTGGACTCAATTGGTGTCAGCAAATAGTTAGCATCTTGGAACACATCGCCATCCGCGTAAGTGAAACCTTGACTCTCCTTCCCAGCCATAGGGTGACCAAAAATGAAATCTACCCCATCAGGTAATATGGGCAAGACCTGCTCAACAATATTTCCTTTGACACCTGTTGTATCGGTTATAATAGCTCCTTTTTTAAATTCATTTCGGTGTGTTCGTACAAAATCAACGATACCACTTGGGTACAGTGTTAAAATTACTAAATCTGCATTCTGTAATATTTTTTCGTTGCTTATCTCACCTTCATCAATCGCCCCTTCTTCAAGAGCTTGCATTATAGTATCTGCGTCATAATCGATGCCTGATACACGTACGGGATATTTGGTTTGCTTATTTAGTGCCCAAGCAAAGGAACCGCCGATAACACCGAGTCCAACAATCGCAATATTTAATGGTTTTTCCACAATACTAAGTCCCCTCTTCTATACTAACTGGTTCAAATGCACCAATTATTTGTAGAAATTCGCTCGCATATTCAAGATTTTGCCACAGTAACTCATATGCTCCATCTAAATGACTAACATCGACCTCGATAAAGAAACCATATCGAAAACCTTTATTTTTAATGGGACGGGCATCTAAACCTTCCAAGTTGCAAGAAAACAAATCAAAGATATTCAAAAGTTTAACCAAAGAACCTGGCTCATGGGTAGTTTCTACATAAAGCATCCAACGCGTTCGATTAGGATACTTCTGATAATAAGATTCTAACGTTTTTTCCACACTTTCACTGTGCGATTCCCAAAATTTTGTCATAAAAAAGCGTGTTGTATTAGTCGCTTCTGTTTGTATTTCTGCGAGTAAAGGAAGCAATCCATAAATCTCCCCATTTCTGGGACCTGCAAGTGCACCTTTTGTTGGATCCTGTTCTTCTTGAATATAATGCGCAGCTTGGGCTGTATCGACATAAGGAACGGCTTCAATATGTGGATATTTTTCAAAAAAAGCACTCGATTGACTCAGCGCTTCTGGATGCGAGTATACCTGGCGCAATTCTTCTATAGAAGTTCCTGGTAACCCCCACAGTGTATGGCGTACTTCTTGATACCGTTCTTCTTCTACAAAAATCGGTAGTCCTTTAAATAAATCAACCGTACGTGTAATCAAGCCCGTGGTTGAATTCTCGACCGGAAAAACACCTAAGTCGATTCTATTTGCCGCTAAATCTTCTACCATTCCTTTAAAATTCGTATAACTTTGTAGCTCAGCAGTGAGTTCTCGATTATTAGTCTCATTTAAATATGATTGAATGATTGTCTCAGAATACGAACCTTCAATGCCTTGGTATGCAATTTTCATTTGTCCTCTCCTTCTCTAACGTGTGATGCCTTGAATGAAGGCTTGGGTCCGCTCATTTTCAGGGTGGTTAAACAATTGATCGGGCGAACCATGCTCGACCGTCACGCCATTTTCTAAAAAGGTGACCTGATCAGACACTTCCTTGGCAAAATCCATTTCATGCGTCACCAAAAGCATTGTCGTCTTGTTATGGGCAATATTTTGAATAATCTCTAAAATTCCACTCACTAATTCTGGATCTAAAGCCGATGTTGGTTCATCAAATAAAATAACCTCCGGATCCATTGCTAAGGCGCGAGCAATTCCCACTCGCTGTTGCTGCCCCCCTGACAAACGAACCGGGTAATAGTTCGCCCGGTCCCCCATTCCGACTTGCTCTAAATAATGATAGGCGATTACTTCTGCTTCTGATTTTGGTAGTTTCTGCACCATTAGCAAGCTTTCCATCACATTTTCTAAAGCTGTTTTTTTTGAAAAAAGTGCATAGTTTTGAAAAACCATAGCTGTTTTTCGTCGCAAATTAAGAATGTCTTCTTGCTTCATATTTGAAACATCTTGACTTACATCCCCAATTTGAATCTGCCCTTGGTTAGCTGGCTCTAAAAAATTAATACTACGCAGTAAAGTCGATTTTCCAGAACCCGACGAGCCGATGATGGTTAACACATCACCCGTTGGGACTTCTAAATGAATATTTTTAAGAACTTGATGGTTGCCAAATGATTTATGCCAATTGGATAATTTTAACATAAAATGCCCTCCTATAAGTGTTCCGAGTCAATAACTTGTTCTTGCAACAAAGGTTGCGCGTCAACATTTAACTTCCGTTCTAGATAGCGTATGCCTCGTTCAATTAAAATACAGAGTAGCCAGTAAATTAATGCGACAGCGATATATGCTTCGAAGAAACGAAGATTTGCGCCTGCCATAATCCGTGCTTGCCCCATAATATCAATAACCGTTACAGTAAATGCAAGAGATGTCCCTTTGAGCAAGCTGATTAAGCTATTTCCTAAATTTGGAATGGCAACAATCATTGCTGATGGTAAAATAATTCGGCGCATTGTTTGTCTATCCGTCAAACCAATTGATTTGGCGGCTTCAATTTCACTCGCGTTTACAGAAAGAATCGCTGCTCGGAATGTTTCTGAAGTATAAGCTGCTTCGTTTAGGCCAAAAGCAACAAAAACATATAAGAGTGCTGGAATCCCATTTACATCAATTTGCCAGCCGAATTGCTGATTGAACCATTGAACAACAAGTGGGAAGCCGTAAAAGGCTAAGAATAGCTGAACCAATTGCGGCGTTCCACGCATAAAAGAAACAAAGAAATTAAAGAATTGTGTCAGTACAGGTATCTGATTAATTTTAGTAATGGCAATAAGGAAGCCAAGTGCTAGTCCAATAATTGCCGCGACCACTGTCATCAACAGGGTCAAAGGTAATTTTTGTAAAATGATTGGTAGCATTTCTAAAATCATTGCTGGCGCAAATATTTTACCATCTGAAGTATTCTCTGGACTTGCAGCAGCAACTTGTACTCGATCCGCTTCAATGGCATCATTTTTCGCAATCATTTCTTGTGTGAGTACTGTATCATCACTTCCTAAATAGTTTTGACTAATCTCAGCTAATGTTCCATCTGCACGCATTTCAGCCAAAGCGTCATCCATTAAATTACGTAAATCTTCGTCTTGCGTTCGGTATATAAAGTAAGAACCCGGTGGCCGGATAACATCTTCATTTTCGATTGGATGCGCTAAGAGTTCTATACCAAAGGTTTCTTGCACATCGTGTAGGTAGGTTGTGTTATAAATGGTTGCGTCAAATCGTCCTGAGTGCACATCTCGGATAATTGTTGAAGGATCGGAATCAATATATTGAATATCAATCGCCAAGTCAGGATTCTCTTCATTCCATGCCTCTAAGAACATCGATTGAGGCGAAGCTGGCACGACACCAATACTCATTCCTGCTAAGTCAGCAATTTCTAAATTTGGTTCCTGATCCATATTTGTGATAATGACATTGTGCGTAATGACATAAGGGTAAAGAGAGAATAAAAATTTCTCACGACGTTCCTCATTTTCACCTAGGTTGTTAGATACTAGATCAAATTTTCCCGAATCTAGTCCCGCAAACAAAGAAGCAAATTCTGTTATCTCGTACGTAATTTCAATTTCATCTAGGCGACGATCAATTTCTGCGAGAATATCCATTTCAAGACCAATTAATTCATTGTCTTCAAAGTAGTTTAAGGGCTTTGTTTGTCCAGATGTGCCGACAACGACTTGTCGGACACCGTTATTTGACCCTGTAATTTGACGAATCACTTCCTGATTGAGCACTTCATTTTTTTCAATCATATCTTCAGTCAATTGTGTGTCGTCATCACCAAAATGTTTTTTTGAAATTTCAGTTAACGTTCCATTTTCTCGAAGTAGTACGAGGGCTTGATCAATACGATTTCTCAGTTCTAAACTATCCACATCTTTACTGTATAAAAAGTAAGCCCCTGGTGGTTGAATTTCGTCTTCATTTTCAATCGGATGCCCCACCAACTCAACACCAAATGTATCAATAACATCTTGTAGATAGGTCGTTGAGTAAATCGTCATATCATAGCGTCCAGTTGCCACGTCTCGGATAATACTTGCACCATCCGTATCAACATACTCCAGCTGAATAGCTTGATTAGGGTGTTCTTCATTAAATTTTTCAATAAAAATTGCTTGTAAAGAACCTGCGACTACCCCCATCGATTGACCCGCCATGTCTTCAAGTGTGACATTGTCACCTGAGTCTGGACGAGTAATCAAGACATTATGTGTGATCACATAAGGATTTTTTGAATATAAGTATTTTTCGCGGCGTTCTGGGTTTTCACCAATATTATTGGCTATTAGATCAAATTTACCAGAATCCACACCGGCAAAAAGGGATGCAAACTCCGTAATTTCATACTCGATGGTCACTCCATCTAATTCCTCTTCAATCGCTTCTAATAAATCAATTTCAAAACCAGCTAACTCATTATCTGTACCGTAATAATTATAAGGTTTTGACTGAGCTGAAACCCCAACCGTGATCACCTCGTTTTTCTGATTCGTCGCTTTTACCCGTTCCATTTGAGGAAGCGAAAAAACTAACAGCACACCTAAGAATGCTAAAAATGAAAATACTCTTTTCTTCATTTGATTCAACCTCCTATTTTCTCAAGTCGTTTATAAGACTTGGACAATCAATAAAAAACACACCTATCTAGAAAGTTCATCTAAATAGGTGTGTGGTTTAATTATTTTGTTGTTTTCCCAAACAACCACCTAGATAAAATTTCTCTATAGTGGCTGTTGCAACTTAAAAAGCTTTAGCCATTATGAGATACAATTCAGTTTGATGACTGATGTTTGTATCCATAATGTTGAACGTTATGTTTACAAACAGTACCTAAAATAGCTAAAGTAGAAGTTGTTGTTTAATTGTTGCATTGGTTTAAGCATATTCTCTACTCCTCGATTAAGTTGTAAAATGATAGTAACACTCTGAATTTTCAAAGTCAATTAATTCTAACCATATACTAATTTAACTTTAATAATATTTGTTGTTCCTGAATAATTGACACCATTAAAT
>DAIOTD010000064.1:0-1909 GCA_036752205.1 Atopostipes sp. | reverse complement strand
AAATAAAAAAGCTCGAGGCCTCATTTTTACATGAGTATCTCTCGAGCTTTTCCAGGTTTAACTTTAGTTTAAGCCTTACATAAAGATGATTCTTAATACGAATAAAATAGAAATAATAGTCATTGTCCATGAAACTTCTTTAAATCTGCCAGTAACAGCTTTTAATACAACATAAGAAATCATACCAAATACAATACCTTCTGCAATACTACCTGAGAAAGGCATCATGATAATAGTTAAGAATGCCGGGATGCTTTCTGTATAATCTTCAAAATCAATCTGTTTGATTGGGCTCATCATAAATAGACCTACGATGACCAAGGCTGGAGCGGTTGCTGCAGCTGGAATTAATGTAAATAAAGGAGCAAAGAATAAAGCTAATAGAAACATTCCTGCAGTTGATAGAGCTGTAAGACCTGTTCGGCCACCAGCCGCTACTCCTGATGCAGATTCTACGAATGTCGTAACTGTTGATGTACCAAGACAAGCACCCGCAATTGTTCCGATCGAATCCGCTGCTAATGCTTTCCCTACTCTTGGTAGTTTCCCATCTTCATCCAGCATATCTGCTTTAGATGCTACTCCAGCAAGCGTTCCAACTGTATCGAAAATATCGACAAACAAGAAGGTGAAAACTACAATCAACATATCCCAAGAAAAAATTTCATCAAAACCTACAAATTTAAAAGCCACTTTGCTTACACTTGGCGGCAAGCTCATAATGTTATTCACACCGGCCGGTAACTCTGTAACCCCTAACGGAATACCTACAAGTGTAGAAACTAAAATTCCGATTAACAAAGCGCCTTTAACATTTTTTGCAAATAAAAACCCTGTCACTAATATTCCTATAATAGCTACTAAAGGTGCTCCTGAAGTCAAATCACCTAAACCAAGCAAAGTGCCTTCCCCTGCTTGAATGATACCTGCTCCATCTAAACCTAAAAACGCAATAAATAAACCAATACCTACAGACACAGCATTTTTTAAATTAAGTGGGATTGAATCAAAAATGCCTTCTCGTACATTAAAAAAGGATAATATAATAAATAATATTCCTTCAATTAAAATAGCAGTTAAAGCGAACTGCCAAGGTTTTTGCATATCTCCTAATACAACCGTGTAAGCAAAAAAAGCATTTAGCCCCATTCCTGGTGCTAAACCAAATGGATATTTGGCATACAATGCCATGACTAAAGTCGCGATCGCAGCAGATAAAGCTGTCGCTGTAAATACTCCCCCAGCATCCATCCCCGCATCCGATAAAATTAACGGATTGACAGCTAAAATATAAGCCATCGTCATAAATGTGGTAACTCCTGCAAGTACCTCTGTTCTTACATCTGTGTTATTTTCCTTGAGCATGAAAAATTTTTCCATTCTATTTTTAATCCTCCAATATTTGTATTTTAAAAATTAAACACCCAGATGGAAAGGTTGAATGAAACCTATCCATCTGGGTTTTTATCCCTTTGGTGTAATGCTGATTATAAGCATCAGTATCGCTTGGTCCAGCAAGTATTAATCTTCGGAACCCTAGATACACTTTCTTCATAGGCAATGATCATTGGTCATTAGTAGAAACTTCTCATCCATTTCATGAGAATTATATGAAATATTCTTTTATTATCTAAATAATAACACAGAAAGGACATAAGTCAACCTATTTACCGAACATTTATGTAAAAACATTGATATTAAAATATAACGTTCGTCTTTAGCGCATGACAGGGACTTAGGTCACTTTATCCGTTAAAAGCAAAAAACATTGATTAGCTGATATGTACGAATCAATGTTTTGCTTAAAATAATCTATTTAATTTTTCTTTAGATGATGCGCTTGAATAGACTACTGAAAGTAAAGTCAACCCATCAGACATAAAAGGACATTAAGATGGCATAGAATATA
>DAIOTD010000063.1:0-7570 GCA_036752205.1 Atopostipes sp. | reverse complement strand
CACTGTTCTCAAAACATTTGAGGAGGGTGTTTTTTCTTTTTCACTCGATAGGGGGTAACACTTTTTTAATTGATTTCGTTATTGTAGGTGTAAGCGGTCATGACACTTGCAAAAAGAACTAAGGAGGAAGAAAAAATGAACAAAGAATGGGATAAAAGTAAGATTGACGTATATTTTTTAGATGCAGCGAATGAAACGTTCGTTAGACAAGGATTCAACAATTTAGTTGATGAGGTAACGGGGGAGCAATTAGGGGCCTTTACGGAAGCGTTAGAGTCACTGCACGCCTTACCTGTAGGCTACGCAGTAGTAAGTGAATCTTATCGTTACGAGAACTAGGTAAAATTATAATTGTCACCCACAAAAAATAGAGGAGTGAAGAATAATGGATACAACCGTTAAATTAGAATGTCGTTTTATAAATGAAGAGGGTAAGTCAAGCACGTTGAGTGTGAACCAGCCAGCAATGGATTTGGAACCTGCTGTTATTCAAGAGGCGATGGAAACAATTGTTGCTCAAGGTATTTTTAAAAATAAAGGCTTTCAACTGTATCAAGAAGTAAAGGGCGCTCGTTATGTTACAAGAACAGTCGATAATCTTTTTGAACTAAAGCAAGCATAAGTCATATAGTAGAGAGAGAAGAGCCTAAATAAAGCTCTTCTCTTTTTTTACGCGTTCAGATGCATTACAATGAAGTCTAGAAAAATAGAAATCAGAGGCTCAAAAACATGAAAAAAATATTGACAGGTCCCATTAAATTTTATCAAAA
This sequence comes from Atopostipes sp., assembly GCA_036752205.1. Taxonomy (GTDB): domain Bacteria; phylum Bacillota; class Bacilli; order Lactobacillales; family Carnobacteriaceae_A; genus Atopostipes. The sequence continues at coordinate 6,800 of DAIOTD010000063.1, read as the reverse complement.
ACACATTTCACCTCATACACCACCAAGCTGCCGATTCCACCCGACTTGCTCAACGTATGCACTACAAGCAATAGAGAAGCATGGCACTTTAAAAGGTGGGGTTATGGGTGTTGCTCGAATAATCCGATGCAATCCATTTGTAAAAGGCGGTGTAGATGAAGTACCGGACTATTTTACGATCTTTCACAATCCGGACACAATAGATGATATCCATATTCCGGAATTCACGATGCCCAAGAATCGGGAAGCCAAAGACCGTATGAAAGATTTGCTGAAGCAATACGGAAACAAATTGACTGTAGCTGAAGAATTACCGGGTGCGATAGAGGTTCTACATGAGGTAGCTGAAGTAAGAGAATTGACTGTGGGACGTGTGAAGAGTCGACTCACAGAAGAAGAGTTAGCCTATTTAGAAGATATTGAAATATTTCCAGATTTAGAATCGAAGGATTACCGGTACTATACTATAGAAGAAACTGAAAAGAATAAAGAGATACTTCGTTCAATTGAACCTTTCTTCGAAGAGACCGATTTAGGAATGGATTTTCCATTAGTCGTCCTAGAAAAAACAGGAATCTGGTATACGAATCTCCCGAGACTAGGTCGCGAATTTATGGTCAAACGTGGAGTTACCCCACAAGATATTGAAAAGAGAAGTTACCATTTATGGATAGTCTTAAACATGATGGATGAACTCTAAATAAATACACCCCAGCACTCAATTGAAAATAGGAGTCTGGGGTGTTTAAATTTACAGGACGGAATCGCTAATACTGTGTGTAGCAACCAACTCACCGAATACAAAGTAACGTAAGCCTGAGTTTACGCCATTTTCATAAAAGCAGTTCATAAGTGAAATAACAGGTACACCCCGTTCCTCTGCAACCTCGTCCTTGATCCAGTTGACCTCCGACGGCATAACTTTTCGTGTTTCATAAACATGGTATTCATAAACCGTTTCATTATCGGTTAAATAAATCTCGTCACCTATTTCAATAGCACCTAAATTTCCAAATAAAATATCTTCGTTTCTTGAGTAATGACCGGCAATTGGAAAGTTTCCTTCGCCCATCTTCAAGTTCGGCCGCATTGTCCCGAGGCCCGCATGTAAAATATAGTTCGTTAGCCCATTAAAAACCGTCAAGTTTATATCAATGCTTGGAATATAAAGACGGCCAATAATTAGACTAGGGTCAATCATATCTGGGGACAAAAGTGCTCCAGAAACCGAAATTTCATCGATGCTGTCAAAATCAAAGGTGGTGTCTGTGTTCATGTTCTCTTGCATTTGTTCAGCTGACATCTCAATTGCGACGTCGTGATTCTTTTCGGAGCGATCCCCAACACGCCATTGATTAATATAAGGTAAAGCGAGTAAAATAATCCCCGTGACAATTAACAAGACACTTGCGACTCGTAAGACTTTTTCTTTTTTCATTCGAAACCTCCGTAGACTTTTCTTCTTCCCTATTTTATAGCAAATCAGTTGATAATGGTAAAAATTCGCTATCATCCGGCAATTTTCTAAAAACATGGTAAAATAATAGAGAGAAGAATGTAGAAAGGAAGAGCACTATGCGAATTCTAATAGCAGATGATGACCGTGAGATATGTGATTTACTTGAAATATATATTAACAATGAAGGTTTTGAAGTGGTAAAAGCTCATGATGGTCAAGAAGCTTACGATAAGTTCAAAGAAACGGCTCCAGATTGTCTTATTTTAGATGTGATGATGCCAAAAATGGATGGTTTAGAAGTTGTGAACAAAATTCGAGAAGATTCACAAGTACCGATATTAATGCTCAGTGCGAAGACGTCGGATATTGATAAAATTCGAGGGTTATCCAAGGGAGCGGATGACTATGTTGTGAAGCCATTTAACCCACTTGAAGTAGTCGCTCGTGTGAAATCCTTATTAAGAAGAAGCTCATACCATAAACCAAATGGTGACAACGGAGAGATAGAGATTGGCCCTCTAATCATTCGTCGTGACGAGCATGAAGTCATGACGTTATCTGGTGAGTCAATTCGGTTAACTGTTTTAGAGTTTGGGATTCTTTACTTACTAGCGAGTCATCCGAATCGTGTCTTCAGCGCGGATGAAATTTTTGAACGCGTATGGAAGCAAGAAACCGATATTCCATCTAAAACGGTGATGGTTCATGTGAGCCATTTACGTGATAAAATTGAACAAGCAACAGGTGGGGAAAAAGTTATCCAGACGGTCTGGGGAGTAGGTTATAAAATTGAAGACAACTAAAGAAAGCACCAAACCCAATTTCTCATTTCATCTTACACGGTCTGAGAAGTGGATATTAGTTAGCGAAGGCTTTATTACAGCGGGTATCATCATTTTGATGTACACATCAGCCTATCAGATTTTTCAATTATTGGTAGGGGCTTTCCCGAGTTATTTTCAAGATTTTTGGATCTTTGGCAATCTTTTTATTGAAATGAAGGACCAAAGCCTCTTACAGGTAAATCCTTTTGTCTATATATTCTTAATCATTTTAGCGGTTGTTGCGATTGTTTGGCGTCTAAGACGCCGCTACCGAAATTATGAGTTGAGACATATTATTGATGAGTTACATTTTATTGCTAAAGGTCATTTTGAACACCGCATTTCACCGAGTACGGACGTGAACTTACAAGAGTTTATTGATAGTATTCATGTGTTGGTCGACTCGACCGTTGCAGCGATGGAAGAAGAGCGACGAGTTGAACAGACGAAGGATGAGTTAATTACGAATGTGAGTCATGATATCCGTACACCTTTAACGTCTATTATAGGTTATTTAGGCTTGGTGGAAGAAGAGCGATATGATTCAATTGAACAGGCACAAGAATATATTCATACGGCTTATAAAAAATCACGGCAGATGAAATGGTTAGTAGATGACTTGTTTGAATACACGACAGTCCGTCAGACGAATACACCATTAAACAAAATACAGTTCGATATGGTCCAGCTTTTGGAACAGTTAGCAATTGATTTTCAGCTGGATGCGACTGAAATGGCTATGAGCATCGAGGTTAGTGCACCTGTACCAAGATATATGATGGTCGGTGACTCGGAAAAACTTGTACGTGTCTTTAGTAACTTATTATCGAATGCTTTTAAGTATGGAAAAGATGGCGATTTAATTGTACTCGAGTTAACACCGATAGAAGAAGACCGAGTACGTATTACGATTAAAAACAATGGTGAAAGAATTCCAGATGAAGCCTTAGAACAACTATTTGAACGATTCTATCGCGCAGAGACCTCACGTACGCAAGAGATAGCAAGTACTGGGTTGGGGCTGGCAATAGCTAAAGGGATTGTAGAATTACACAAGGGAACCATTACGGCAAAAACAAATGAAATATGGACCAAGTTTATTATCGAGTTGCCACGAGAACAATAAAAAGCGTCTAGTATTGAAACAAGAGAATTTACATCGTTTGAACGTTAAGGATGTAAGTTCTTTTTTAGTTCATAGCTGAATCAGAAAATGGATAAAATCTAGACCAAAGTCGCGTTTATTTTCCAAAGAATATATGGTATTATGGTTAAAGTCTAATTTGTCGTAGGCGGATTTTTGAATACGCGAATAAAAGACGAACGACTCGAAAAGATTTACTATAATTAAAACGATAAATGAGGAGCAATTAATTAAATGTTATCAATATCCATTAAAAATAAAATTAAAAAATCATTACTTATCAGTGGTACTTCTGCCTTGCTTATGGCAGGACTCTTACCCAATACAGCGACATTAGTTCAAGCTGCTGCGCCTGAAATTAAAGCAAACGCATCAATGACGGTCGATTTTGAAACGGGCCAAATCTTACAAGGCAACAACATAGATGAGGTTGTTGGGATTGCATCGATGACGAAGATGTTAGTAGAGTACATTGTTTTTCAAGAGATCGAAGCTGGAACAATTGATTGGGATACCGAAATTACTGTAAGCCAATATGCTTATGAAATCAGTCAAAACTATTCCTTATCAAACACAGCCCTTAGAAATGGTGGCGTCTATTCTTTAAGAGAGCTTTATGAAGGGATGGCTATCTATTCTGCGAATGGTGCAACTATAGCTATCGCAGAACATATTGAAGGAACGGAACCTGCTTTTGTAGATCGTATGAAAGAATTAGCAGAAAGCTTTGGGATTGAAGATGCTGTTTTATACAACTCAACCGGTTTAAACAACAAAGACTTAAATGGCGTTATTTACCCTGGTTCATCAGACACTGATGAAAATATGATGAGTTCTCGTTCGATTGCGATTATTGCAAATCGAATTATTGAAGACTATCCAGAAATTTTGGAAACGGCTAGTATTCCAAAGAAAACTTTCCGTCCTGATACAATTGATGCAGTTGAAATGGTGAACTGGAACTGGATGTTAGAAGGTTTAATTCGTGAACGTGAAGGTGTGGACGGTCTTAAGACTGGAACTACAGAATTTGCTGGAGCGACTTTCGCAGGTACAGCTACTCAAAATGATCGACGTTTAATCACGGTTGTCATGGATACAGAAGAAGAGAACCAGATAGCACGTTTTGTTGAAACGGATCGTATGATGGACTATGGTTTTGACAATTTTAAAACGGAGAATGTGACCGATCAATGGAAAGAAATCTTCGACTATGAACCACTTGCAGTCGTAAATGGTCGTGAGAAGACAGTTAATTTTGAAGCAAGTGAATCACTTGAAATGCTAATGGAGTTACAGCACTCAGCAGATGAAAACATCTCTTACTCAATTGAGTGGGACAAAAACATCGTTACTGAAGAAGGTGTTGGTGCACCGTTTGAAGAAGGTTTAGAGTTAGGACGTTTAATTGTAACTTATGAAGGGAACGAACATGGCTTCCTAGATGGAGAACAAACAAAATCCGTTCCACTAGTAACGTCTAAAGCGGTGGATAAAGCAAATGTATTTATTCGTTTCTGGAACTGGTTAGGTGGGTTAATTACAAGCATCACCAGTCGATTCTAGAACATAAAATAGTGATAAATAGCGCTGTTTCAGAGTTCGTGATACAGTATAAATGATATAAAATATTATATAGAGTTTAAAACTAAAAGGAGTGTTCCGTCATGTTGGATATGAAACTGATTCGAAATGATTTTGAAAAAGCCGCAGAATTACTTGAAACACGTGGAGTCAAGAAGGAAGAAATTTCCCGTTTAAAAGAAGCTGACGAAAAACGACGCGTTCTGATTCAACAATCAGAAAACTTAAAGAGTAAGCGTAATGAAGTAACGAAAGAAATTGCAGAGAAAAAGCGTAATCAAGAGTCTGCAGATGACGTTATTCAAGCTATGCAAGAAGTGTCGAAAGAAATCAAAGAAATCGATGCGCAATTAGAGGAGATCGAAACGATTACTCGTAACATTGCGGTTGGTTTACCAAACTTACCACATGAATCGGTTCCAGTAGGTGACTCTGAAGATGACAACGTCGAAATCTCTCGCTGGGGTGAAGATTTCATTTCACGTCCCGGAGATTCTCCCAAAGCACACTGGGATATTGGTGAAGACTTAAAGATTTTAGATTGGGCTCGTGGCGCAAAAGTGTCTCAAAGTCGTTTTGTGTACTATTGTGGTGCTGGAGCGCGTTTAGAGCGTGCAATCTATAACTTTATGCTAGACGTTCAGACAGAAGAACATGGCTACACGGAAATGATTACACCCTATATCGTAAACGACGATTCGATGTTTGCGACAGGACAATTCCCTAAATTTAAAGAAGACGTGTATCAACTGCGTGAAGAAAACTTAACATTAATTCCGACAGCAGAAGTTCCTTTAACGAACTATTACCGTGATGAAATTTTAGACGAAGCAGATTTACCGAAGTATTTCACAGCAGTTAGCCCGAGTTTCCGTTCCGAAGCAGGTAGTGCCGGACGCGATACACGTGGCTTAATTCGTTTACACCAATTCCATAAAGTAGAGTTAGTGAAGTTTGCTAGCCCAGATAATTCATATGAAGAATTGGAAAAAATGACACGTGATGCAGAAACGATTTTAGAAAAATTAGAATTACCTTACCGTCGTATTGTTTTGGCGACTGGGGACATGGGCTTTTCAGCAGCGAAAACATATGACATTGAAGTGTGGATGCCAGCTCAAAATACTTACCGTGAGATTAGTTCTTGTTCAAACACAGAAGATTTCCAGGCACGCCGCGGAATGATTCGTTTCCGTCGTGAAGAAACAGGCAAGATTGAATATGCACACACGCTAAATGGATCAGGATTAGCGGTAGGACGTACTGTTGCCGCTATTCTGGAAAACTACCAACAAGTAGATGGAACGGTTAAAGTACCGGATGTTCTAGTTCCTTACATGGGTGGCATGGAATACATCACTGTTCAAGAATAATAATGATTATAAACCTCTCTTATGAGAGGTTTTTGTTATTCTAGTTACAATACGGAGTCTATTCACTAGATGTAAGGCACTGCTGTGATAAAATAGAAGAGTAGAAAATTTGATGAGGCATGTATTGAATAGAAAAGAGGAGAGAGTATGGCAGAAACTAAAACAGCAGTATTTGCAGGTGGTTGCTTTTGGTGTATGGTTCAGCCCTTTGATTCGCTTCCGGGGATTGAGAAAGTTATTTCAGGGTTTACGGGGGGTCATATCGAGAACCCATCCTATAATGATGTGGTTCGAGGTGGAACGGGGCATACAGAAGCTGTTGAAATCACCTATGATCCAGATAAAATATCGTATGAGGAATTAGTTGAAATTTACTGGCGACAAACTGATCCTACTGATGCAAGTGGACAATTCGC
>DAIOTD010000062.1:0-7642 GCA_036752205.1 Atopostipes sp. | reverse complement strand
AAAATCAATCTATAGTTGGGAGAAAATATTATGAGTAGAAAAAAATCCATTTCAAAAATACTGACATTGCTATTAGTCGTCATTAGTATTTTTGTAGGGAATACACAACGTGTACTGGCAGAAGAAGAAAAGACATTTATTATTGGGACGGATACAACCTATGCACCGTTTGAGTTCGTAGATGAAAGTGGTGAAATGGTTGGGATTGATATGGACATTCTAGCCGCCATAGCTGAAGATCAAGGCTTCAATTATGAAATACGTGCACTAGGTTTCAGTGCGGCGTTACAGGCTCTAGAAAGTAATCAAGTCGATGGTGTGATTGCCGGGATGGGGATTACCGATGAGAGAAAAGAAATCTTTGACTTTTCATCTCCATATTTTTCATCGGGTTCACAGTTTGCTGTAGGGACTAATAGTGACATTGAAAGTTTCGCGGATTTAGAAGGATTGAGAGTAGCCGTTAAAACGGGAACAACTGGGTATGAAGTAGCCGAGGAACTTTCAGCTGAATATGGTTTTACACTAAATCCATTCGATGATTCGGTGAATATGTATGAAGACTTAACGGCTGGAAACTCGCAAGCAGTGGTTGAAGACTTTCCTGTTATGTTGTTTGCATCTTCAACCGGACAAGTTAATTTAAAATTGATTGAAGAGCAACAACGAATGTCTGATTTTGGATTTGCAGTTAACAAAGATATGAACCGAGAATTATTATCAATGTTTAATGAGGGACTTGCCAATATTCAAGCAAGTGGAGAATATGATGAAATTGTAGCTCGATATTTAGGTGAAGAAGCTTTAGCCGCACAAAGTGATACTGGCAATATCTTCACTCAATTCACTGCAAATGCTGGTCCTTTATTTAAAGGACTTTGGACGACCATTTGGGTGACGCTTATTTCATTTGCTATCGCATTATTAGTCGGCTTTATCATAGGACTTATGCGTACAAGTGACAATAAATTGTTCATTTTACTAGCAAAAATCTATATTGATATTATGCGTGGATCACCTCTAATTGTACTCGCATTCTTTATCTACTTTGGAATTCCACAATTAACTGGGCTCACATTTGGTGCTGCAACAGCTGGAATCATTACTCTGAGCTTAAATGCGACGGCTTATGTCGCTGAGATTATTCGTGGCGGGATTCAAGCGGTAGATATTGGACAAGTGGAAGCAGGGCGTTCCTTAGGGTTAACGAAGAGTGTAACGATGCGTAAAATTATTTTGCCACAAGCAACTAAAATTTCACTACCTTCTTTAATTAATCAATTTGTCATTACACTAAAAGATACGTCAATTCTATCCGTCATCGGCCTTGTCGAACTCACACAAACTGGGAAAATTATTATCGCTCGAACATATCAGTCCGGTAATATGTGGGTTATTGTAGGGATTATGTATATTGTCTTAATTAAAGTGTTGACGGTACTTTCAGACCGAATTGAGGGGGAGTTATAATGACCATTATTCACGCGAAAAATATCCGAAAATCATTTGGTCAAACAGAAGTACTAAAGGGGATTGATCTAGAAGTCGAGAAGGGTGAAGTTGTTTGTATAATTGGCCCTTCTGGTTCTGGAAAGTCAACTTTCCTACGTACTCTAAATGGCTTAGAAAAAGTCGATAATGGCACGATTATTATTGGTGATTACGAAATCACAGACCGAAGTATCAATATAAACAATGCCCGTAAACAAGTGGGTATGGTGTTTCAACAGTTTAATCTATTCCCGCACTTAACAGTTGCAGAAAATATCACACTAGCACCTGTTGAAAACGAAAAAATGACGAAGACAGAAGCAAGAGCAGAAGCAGAAAGATTACTTGAAATCTTCGGTTTAGGAGATAAAATTGACACCTATCCAGACTCTTTATCGGGTGGTCAAAAACAGCGTGTAGCAATTGTCCGTGCGTTAGCCATGGATCCAGATGTGATGTTATTTGATGAACCAACATCTGCCTTAGATCCTGAAATGGTGGGGGAAGTGCTAGCAGCTATGAAGAAGTTAGTTGACACAGGTATGACAATGGTAACCGTAACTCATGAAATGGGCTTTGCTAGAGAAGCAGCCGATCGCGTTATTTTCTTAGATGATGGTGTAGTTGTGGAAGAGAACACGCCTGATTTACTCTTTGATCGACCTGAGCAACAAAGGACAAAAGATTTCTTAGATAAAATTTTATAAAATAATTAACCCTCGATAGATTCAAAGCCATTACTTATCTGCAAATTTGTAGCAGTAGGTAATGGATTTTTTTGTATCTTACGGAAAACGTTTTCCGAAAACGTGAAAATATTGTTGTAATCATCGTTCGTGTATTTTATACTCGAAGTAATCTATCGGAAATGAGTGATAACATGGAATTAATGTTGATCGTTTTAAATAAAGTTGATTTATTGAATGAATTGCTGACAGCCTTTATGGATAATGAGTTAAGTGGAGCGACTGTCCTTGATAGTAGTGGAATGGGACATATTATTTCAAGTCAATTTCCAATGTTTTCAATGTTTGCAGAGCTGGAAGAAGAACAAGCAGAAAACAGCAAGACAATTTTAAAAGTAGTTAAGACTTTAGAAGAAAGAGAAAAAGCTATATCGATAGTAGAATCGATTACGGGAGATTTAGCTGGTCCTGATTCGGCGATTATTATTTCATTACCTGTTAGTTATACGAAGGGTATCAATTACTGAAAGAAGAAGGGATAATTATGACTACCACACTATATGTTTCACTTTTACTACTTGTCGGCTTAACTGGTGGTTGGTTAACTTCGAAAATTAACTTGCCTTCTGTTACAGGTTATATATTGAGTGGCTTAATTTTAGGCCCGAGTGTATTAAATATTATTACCGGCGATGTATATAACTCGCTAGGTTTTGTGAACGAACTGGCACTCGGTATTTTGGCTATTTCGGTTGGAACAGAACTTCATCGCGATATGATTAAGCGGCTGGGAAGAGATTTAACGATTTTATCTGTTGCAAATACTCTGCTCAGTTTTGCTTTAACCACAGCTTTTACATATTTTTTAGGTTTGCCGATTACATATGCACTTGTATTAGGTGCTTTATCGATGACCGTTTCGCCATCTGGTGTCGTTTCAATGGTTAAGGAAACTAGAGCTCGTGGTGAAATGACACAAACTTTACTCGGCTTAGTCGCCTTTGACAATCTCATTACGATTATTGTATTTGGTATTGTGGTCGCTTTTGTCACTTCAGTTGGAAATACGGACGCAAATAACCTGACACTCATTTTATCCGTTTTTCTCGATATTATTTTCGCGGGTTTAATTGGGTTAGGCGTAGGATTATTTGTGGCTTTCTTTATTCGACAAATGCTTCCAAATGATCGCTTACTTGTTATTATTGGTGCAGCCATTTTATTCAATAGTGGCATTGCAACGGTCTTAACTTTGTCACCAATCCTGATAAACATTGTCGCGGGTGCAACGATTACGAATTTGACCAATCGAAGGGGCTTAGTTTCAGAAGTCATTAGCCGAATGGAACTCCCTATTTTTGTTGTCTTTTTAACTTTAGCCGGTGCGCATTTGGATATTGCTATATTTGCTAGAGTAGGTTTAATAGGGATGGCTTATATTGGAGGACGTTTAATTGGAAAAGTACTTGGCGCTTTTGCAGCTTCGCATGTAACTTCCCTAAGTCAGAAATCGAGACAGAATATTGGCTTGTCCTTACTACCACAAGCAGGTATTGCGATTGGTTTAGCGACCATTGCAGAACAAAGTGTTCCAGGTGCTAAAGGTGTCCTCACTGGAGTGGTCTTAACGGGTGTCGTCTTTTTTGAAATAGTCGGGCCCTTAATTCTTGCTAGAGCACTAAAAAACACAGGAGAAACAAACGCCTATTAAATTAATAGAAAACTGCTATACTTACGCTATCCAAAGCGAAAAAGCATGGCAGTTTTTATTTTTTAAGCTAAGTCTTGCAGATAGATTTGATTCATAACAGCACTTGTTTCCTCAAAGTATGCATCTGGACTCAGGCTACTATTTTGTTCCCAATCAATCGAAGCGCCATATAACATCCAACTCAACATAGTGGCTATACTCGTTAAATGATTCGGACTTTGTTCGGGATATTTGAGAGATAGTGCATTATAGAGTACTTTTTGTAGCTCTTTTTTTAAAATGACTTCTATATTCATGGTCATATCTCCATAACTACTCTGACAACGGTTTGACAAGCTCTTGTAAAATTCAGTAATTGAGAGAAAGACATCTTTTAACATGTCTTGGTTAAATTCAGTCGTTTCATTTAATTGTACGATTAACTTTTTCATTAATATTTCTTGGATTGTTTTCTCTAACAAGTCGTATTTATCCAAAAAGTGACGATAAAAAGTCGCGCGATTAATCATCGCTTCTTCAGCAATTTGGCTAATCGTAATACTCGTAAAATCTTGTATTTCTAGAAGGTCGATAAAAGAATCGACAATGGCTTTTCGCGTTCGAATCGTCCGTAAATCCGTTTTTTCCTCAATCATTTAAATATCTCCCCTTATATAAGACAAATTCTTGAAAGTGTTGCATAAGCGACAGAACGAATAATTTGGTGCTTGAAGAGTCCTCTTTGCCTATCTATAATCATATTATACAACACGTGTTGCATAAGTAACAGGTGTTAATGAATTATTTCAAAATATAATCAATGAGAACTCCAGGAGGAATATAAAATGAATTTTCACACTAAACCAAATCGATACGTGAGTCATGTGAATATGAAGGTCCAAGATATGGAACGATCACTTAAGTTTTACCAAGATGTCATTGGGTTCCAAATTTTAAAACAAGAGGGTAATAAAGCTTCGCTAACGGCTGATGGAAAGACTAGCTTTCTAACAATCGAACAACCAGAAAATGTCACACCAAAACCAAGAAGAGCTACTGGAATCTATCACTTCGCCTTACTCTTTTCTAAACGCTCTGACTTAGCGAATATGATTTTTCAACTTGTGAGACATAATATTGAAATTGGGGCGGGAGATCATAAGGTAAGTGAGGCTATTTATATTGCTGATCCAGATGGAAATGAAATTGAAATAGCCTACGACAATGATCCAGCAGATTGGAAATGGGATCAGGGTGAAGTTGAATTAGCTGTCGACCCATTAAATTTTGAAGAAATTTTAGCAGAAGGCAATCAACAAGCTCCTTGGAATGGCTTACCTACAGACACTATTTTAGGGCATATTCATTTATATATTTCAGATTTAGAAGAATCAGAGAAATTTTACACAGAGGGTCTAGGATATGATGTCGTTGGTCGATACGGCGAACAAGCTCTATTTATTTCAACTGGTCAGTATCACCACCACATTGCGCTGAATACTTGGATGGGTGTTGGCGCACCAACACCAGCAGAAAATAGTGTAGGCTTGAAGTCTTATACGATTGTTTTAGAAGATGATGAGACTAGAAAAACAGTCATTAAACAGTTAGAAAAAGTCGGTGCAACCGTAATAGAAGAGAATGGATCTTTTGTAACTCATGATCCATCGATGAATAAAATAATTTTAGCGATTTAATAAAAATAGAAAACCACTATTCAACTAGACAATAAATTCTAGTGGATAGTGGTTTTTAATTATGATCGTTTATTTTCTTCCATAACCTTTATTAATTCAGGCAAGTATTCGGGTAAGTCAGGTGGTCTGCGACTTGAGACGAGGTGGCCATCTGTCACAACGGCTTCGTTTACCCAAGTTGCTCCAGCATTTGTCATATCATCTTTGATTCCAGGAGTACTTGTAACGGTACGTCCTTTTAAGATATCAGCTGAAATGGTTACCCAGCCAGCGTGGCAAATTTGACCGATTGTTTTCTCGTTATCGTCCATATGTTGAACAATCGTCATCACTTCATCAAAACGACGGATTTTATCGGGTGCCCATCCACCTGGAATGATAACTGCATCATAATCTGCAGGATTAACATCCGCAAATGCATAATCTGACTCGACAGGAACACCATCTTTACCGACATAGGTTGTGTCTGCTTTCGGTCCGACTAAATCAACTTGAGCGCCTTCTTCTCGCAATCGGAGAACAGGATACCAAAGCTCTAAATCATCAAATTCATGATCGACTAGTGCGATAACTTTATGATTTTTTAAACGCATTTTATTTCTCCTTTCATATAACTTAAACGGTTTAACTCTTCTGTTAGTTTAGCAAAGGACACGAGTAATCACAATTCATGTGAACTGAACCGTTTTGTTTGGCACTTATTCAAATCTTCACAAAAATAATTAAAATCTATTCCGATAAAGTTTCGTAGGCAAGTTTTTCGATAATCGCTTGATGGTCTGTATAGTTGATAAAGCTTTCAAATACCTTCTCCACATCAGCAGTTGATAAGTCCTTTACGACACTACAAACATTCAGTGAAAAATGAACTATTATGGCTATAAAGATAAGTTGCGGTTAACTAAGAAAGTATCACTTTGGTATTTTAATGGTATAATGTCACTAAATAATCATCTTTACGATTAGAAAGCGGAGGCTTCTTATGACAGCAGATAAACAATCTAAATTAAAATTATTCTTAAAAAAGAAAAACATTGAAATTTCGGTACAACGTTATTTTATCGATGCTTTGGGCAGTATGGCTCAAGGTTTATTTGCATCGTTATTAATAGGAACTATTTTAAACACGTTAGGACAACAGTTGGGTATACCTTTTCTATCTGAAACGGTCTGGCCAATTGCGAATTCAATGACCGGATCAGCGATTGGGGTCGCGGTAGCTTATGCTTTAGGTGCGCCACCATTAGTCCTATTTTCATCCACTATTACAGGTGCGGCGGGTAATGCATTGGGTGGACCAGCAGGTGCTTTTTTAGCGGCCCTTATCGGTACAGAATTCGGTAAATTGGTCTCCAAAGAAACGAAACTTGATATCATTGTAACGACCGGTACAACCATTCTTTCTGGGGTACTCGTTGGGACGATTATTGGCCCAGTTATCGGAGGTATTATGACAGCAACCGGTGAAGTTGTGATGTATGCGACGGAATTGGCCCCATTTGCGATGGGCGTTGTGGTCTCCGTTATTGTCGGAATTGTTTTAACTTTCCCTTTAAGCAGTGCAGCACTTAGTATGATGCTGGGGTTAGAAGGAATTGCTGCAGGTGCTGCGATGGCAGGTTGTTGTGCGCACATGGTTGGTTTTTCCTTTCTAAGTTTCAAAGAAAACGGCTGGAGTGGAGTAGCTGCACAAGGATTGGGAACATCTATGCTACAAGTTCCAAACCTCGTGCGTAATCCGTGGGCTTGGATTCCGTCAATAATCGTTTCAGCTATAACAGGACCTATGTCGACCGTTCTTTTTGAAATGAAAAACAGCCCGGTTGGTGCAGGTATGGGGACAAGTGGTTTAGTAGGTATCATCGAAACCTTTAATACAATGGGTGGCGATTTTAATGTCATCCTTGGTGTAATCGTCCTTTATATTTTAATCCCAGCTTTATTAACCCCGCTAATTGGAAATGTTATGCGGAAAAAAGGTCTCATAAAAGATGGGGATTTAAGTTTAGATATAGTGAATTAATAACACAAAAAAAATTTCAAGAACCTTCTTAATCTAGATGATTAGAAGGTCTTTT
>DAIOTD010000061.1:0-7826 GCA_036752205.1 Atopostipes sp. | reverse complement strand
TTAAATGAATAAATACGAAACTCGAAGATTCCTAATAAGGACTTCGAGTTTTTATTTATCCTAAGACAAGTTACCTATCTCTTGTGTAAAATGACGTTCTAATCTGGTAAAATGAGCGTATGGATTTTACTAAATAGATTTAAAATGATGTTACAGAATTGAAAGTTGAGTGAAAAAATGGAACCGTTATTTTTAAAAGGGGTACTGCAAGAAAAAATATGGGGTGGTACAAAGCTTAGAGACGAGTTTGGTTACGACCTTCCATCAGAAACGACGGGTGAGCATTGGTCAATTAGTGCGCATCCAAATGGACCGGCAACTGTAAAAAATGGCGAACATGCGGGTAAGACTTTAACCGAATTATGGGCTTCTCACCGAGACTTGTTTGGTCATCAAGAGGGAGAAGTTTTTCCACTATTAACGAAAATTATCGATGCTAAAAATGATTTATCCGTCCAAGTTCATCCAGATGATGAATATGGTTTGGCAAACGAAGGCGAACTGGGTAAGACGGAATGCTGGTATGTTTTAGCAGCGGATGAAGGTGCGGAGATTGTTTTTGGACACAACGCAGAAACAAAAGAAGAATTCCATGAAATGATTGCAGATGGTCAATGGGATAAGTTATTACGCTCTATTCAAGTTAAACCGGGGGACTTCTTTTACGTACCGAGTGGCACAGTTCATGCAATTGGTTCAGGTGTAACAATCTTAGAAACGCAACAATCGAGTGATACCACTTATCGCCTATACGACTATGATCGTAAGGATGATGCGGGTAATTTTAGAGACTTGCATATCAATCAGTCAATTGCTGTTTCAATGATTCCACATGTCGATCCACAACCTGAAATGACTGTGACAAAAGTAGATAACAGCGAATTAAAAAAACTTGTCTCGAATGATTTTTTTACCGTATATGAATGGATAATAAAAAACTCAATCGCTATGGAAAGAGAAGGGCTTTATACATTAGTTAGTATCGTAGACGGTAAAGGTTCGATTGAAGTGGATGGAACGTCTTATCCATTAGAAAAAGGCGATCATTTCCTGTTACCGAATGAAGTCGATAATTGGACGTTCACGGGTGACTTACATATTATCGCCTCACACCCATAGAAAATTAGAAGTAGAACCCACGTTAATTTTTGAGCGTGGGCTTTTCTTTTTTGGAAAATGAGATTAGGTAACTAAACAACGTGTCAATTGTTGAATGATTTTGATATCTCAGCCACAGGTATACACTTATCGAGTTTCCTTTACATTCGCCCATGAGTATTGCTAAAATAAGGAAGACAAAAATTAGAAGAGGTGCACGTGTGAAAATATTATTCATTGGTGATGTAACGGGAAAAGTCGGACAGAAAATGGTGCACGATTATTTACCGCGTTTACGCCAAAGATATAAACCACAAGCTGTCATTTTAAATGGTGAAAATGCCGCGGATGGACGTGGAATTACAGAAAAAATTTATAAAGAGTTTCTAGCCGCAGGTGTGGATATGGTTACGATGGGGAACCATACGTGGGATAACTATGATATTTATGATTTTATAGGCGAGGCAAAAAATATCGTACGACCTGCAAATTACGAACGAAATGAGAAAGTTCCGGGTCAAGGGATGCAAATTCTTCGTATTAATAACCAGCAACTAGCAGTGATTAACTTATTTGGACGCGTCTTTATGGGGAGTTATGATGACCCTTTCCGTGTAGGGGATGAGTTAATCGCAGAAGCGAAGAAAGAAACCGATCATATATTGATCGATTTTCACGCAGAAGTAACCAGTGAAAAACAGGCTGCAGCTTGGTATTTCGATGGAAGAGTTTCCGCAGTAGTGGGAACGCATACCCATGTCCAAACCAATGATGCTCGCGTACTCGATGGAGGAACCGCATTTCAAACGGATGTTGGAATGACAGGTTTTTACAAAGGAATCTTAGGAATGAGTAAAGAGTCAATATTAGAGAATTTCACAACACAGATGCCAACGCGTTTCACGACGCCTGATACTGGAGAAGGGCAACTGAATGCCGTGTTGATTGAAACAGATGATAAAACGGGACTCGCTAAAAATATTCAAACAATTAGAATCGATAGCGACACCTTTTTTATGGAATAACGTAAATGATGAGAATTTAGAGGAGTGGAAGTTTTGCCGCAAGACACAGAACAGACACCAATGATGAAGCAATATTTTTCGATTAAAAAAGAATACCCCAATGAATTTCTATTTTTTCGCTTGGGAGACTTTTATGAATTATTTTACGAAGATGCTGTAAAAGCATCTCAAATATTAGAGCTGACACTAACAGCCCGCAATAAAAAAGCAGAAGACCCCATTCCTATGTGTGGGGTCCCTTATCATTCTGCTCAGGGTTACATCGATAGCCTGATTCAAAAAGGCTATAAAGTAGCGATTGCCGAACAGGTTGAAGATCCAAAAGAAGCTGTAGGAATGGTTAAACGAGAAGTTGTTCAAGTGGTTACGCCGGGAACGGTTATGCAAGGGGATGTTTTTAATGAAAATGAAAACAACTACCTCGCCGCTATTTTAGAGAAAGATAATAGCTATTCACTGGCCTATGCCGATTTAACAACGGGAGAACTCCGCGCCACAAAACTGGCTTCGAAAATGGAAGTGTATAGTGAAGTAGCCGGACTTGAAGTAAAGGAGATTCTCTTTTATGAAGGAGCTAGTGTTGATCTTCAAGCAGAGTTACAAAAGCGTCTAGGAACAGTATTCTCCTACTTAAATAAAGAGTCCAAAGGGATGGAAATTGAAACGTTTGAACTCGTTACAGAGCGCATTTCAGACAATACATTACGACCTGTTCTAACGTTATTATTAGACTACTTAGCTAAAACACAGATGCGTAGCCTCGACCACTTACAACGAGCGGAAGAGTACGATACAGCGCATTACTTGAAGTATACGCAAGAAGTCCGCCGAAATTTAGAGTTAACGACCTCAATGCGAGACGGTTCACGTACAGGGACATTGCTTTCAGTTCTTGATAAAACGAAGACCGCTATGGGTGGGAGAATGTTACGCTCATGGTTAGATAAACCCCTCATTAACAAGCGTGAAATAGAATACCGCCAAGATTTAGTGGAAAGTATGATGAATCATTTCTTTGAACGGACAGATTTAAACGAATCCTTGACGCGCGTATATGACTTGGAACGATTAGCCGGTCGGATTGCGTATGGGACGGTTAATGCTCGGGATCTTGTTCAATTAAAACGATCATTAGAGCAAGTGCCAATGATTATCCAAATTTTGTCGTTAATGAATGTGGATACAGTTTGGGACGAGTTGCTGAACCAGATTGACCCAGTCGAAGAAGTTGCGACATTAATTGGAGAGGCTATTACAGATGAACCACCTATTTCAATCACAGAAGGTGAAATCATTAAAGATGGTTTCAATGACCAGTTAGATAAATACCGTCATGCGATGACCAATGGGAAACAATGGCTCGCTGAACTTGAAGCGAAAGAGCGCGAAGCTACAGGGATTAAGAACCTAAAGATTGGCTTTAACAAAGTTTTTGGATACTATATTGAAATCACAAAAGCGAACCTGACTCGTTTAGAAGAAGGCCGTTATGAAAGAAAACAAACCTTAACAAACTCGGAACGTTTTATTACACCCGAATTAAAAGAAATGGAATCAACTATTTTAGGGGCAGAAGAGAAATCACAAGCCTTAGAATACCAATTGTTTACGGATATTCGAGAACAAGTGAAACTCGAAATTGAACGCATTCAAAAACTAGCGCGGCTGCTAGCACAAATCGACGTCATTCAAAGCTTTGCGCAAGTTAGCGAAGACTATCATTACACACGACCAGCTTTTCATGAGAATAACCAAGATGTTTATATTAAAGATGGCCGTCACCCAGTTGTTGAACAGGTGATGGAGAGTCAAGAATACGTGCCAAACGATGTCTATCTAGAAGACGAAACCGATATTTTACTCATTACTGGGCCGAATATGTCTGGTAAAAGTACTTATATGCGTCAAGTCGCGCTGATTGTTATCATGGCGCAAATGGGTTGTTTTATCCCAGCAAGCAAAGCGAATTTACCGATTTTTGATCAAGTTTTCGCACGAATTGGTGCGATGGATGATTTAATTTCAGGACAAAGTACGTTCATGGTAGAGATGACCGAGACCAATCAAGCCATATCAAATGCGACCAAAAACAGTTTGTTACTCTTTGATGAAATCGGACGAGGAACAGCGACTTACGACGGGATGGCTCTTGCTGAAGCGATTATCGAACATGTGCATGATAAAGTGGGAGCGAAGACACTATTCTCGACGCATTACCATGAACTAACGGTCTTAGAAGAACGACTCGAACACCTTGAAAATGTACACGTTGGTGCGGTTGAAGAGGATGGAAACTTAGTCTTCCTGCACAAAATAACATCCGGCTCCGCGGACAAGAGTTACGGAGTCCAAGTAGCTAAATTAGCCGGCTTACCAGAAACCGTCTTAACAAGGGCGTCAGCTATTTTAACCGAATTGGAGAAGAAAAATGAAGTTCCTGTCTACGATCAACTCGCTAATGTCGAAGAAGCCCAAGAAACAGAAGTCCAAAAAGCAGAAGTTCATGAGCCTGAAATGGAAGACATAAGTCAAATGAGCCTATTTAATGGTGGCTGGACAGAGACGGAAGATGCTGTGTTAGAAGAACTAAAGAAGATAGATGTTTTAAACTTAACACCGCTTGAAGCGATGAATGCATTAAATGAATTGAAGAATAAATTAAAAGAAAACTAAACCGGACTCAATAGAGAGGAGGCGTGTAAAATGTCAACGATTCAAATCTTATCCGAAACACTCGCGAACCAAATTGCAGCGGGAGAAGTGGTTGAACGACCAGCATCCGTTGTAAAAGAATTGGTTGAAAATGCGATTGATGCCGGCAGTACCCAAATAAAAGTTGAAATAGAAGAGGCTGGACTACAGCGAATCATTGTAACCGACAACGGTGCAGGAATTCCGAGTAATGAAGTAGAACGAGCATTTGAACGCCACGCGACCAGTAAATTATATTCTACGGAAGACTTATTCCGCATCCGCTCACTCGGTTTCCGTGGAGAGGCCCTACCAAGTATTGCTTCCGTTTCAGAAATGATGATTGATACAGCTGAAGAAGGAAAACCCGGAAAACATGTCCACTTAAAGGGTGGTGTAATTGTCGAAAGCACTTCGGCTGCATCTCGACGCGGAACAACTATTCGAATTGAACAACTTTTTTATAATACGCCCGCACGACTAAAGCATATTCGTTCGTTAAAGACAGAAATTTCACACGTCACAAATTACATGAACCGATTTGCTTTATCGCACCCGGACATCTCTTTTGAATTTTACAATGATGGCAATCAAATTCTAAAGTCTGTTGGAAATGGTGATATTCGTCAGGCCATCGCAGGTGTCTATGGAGTAAGTGTCGCTAAGAAAATGCGTAAAATAGAAGCAGAAAACTTTGATTTTAAAGTAACGGGCTATTCGTCCTTACCGGAATTAACCCGCGCAAATAATTCGTACATCACATTAATCGTTAATGGACGCTTTATCCGAAATTATGCCCTAAATCGTGCCGTCATTTCAGGATATGGTTCGACCTTAATGGTAGGTCGTTATCCGATTAGCGTGATCAATATTGAAATGGATCCGCTGCTTTTAGATGTGAACGTTCATCCGACGAAACAACAAATCCGAATTAGTAACGAAGAAGAGCTTGGAAAATTAATCCGCGAAGCCTTACACGATACGATGTACCAAGAAGTACGTATTCCGCAATCTTATAGTGAAGTGGCACCACCACCGGTTCGACAACGAGAAGAGAAACCAGAACAAACGAATTTCGACTTCCGCTCGTCAACTCAACCAGAATCTCGACAAGAAGCAACGAGACAGTGGGACGGCATGCAGAATAGCCCACAATCGGTGAATGAGGAGAGTCCACAATCGATGGACGAACCAACGACACCACCAGTTCTAACGCATGAAATAGAAAAAGACGAATCAGCCTTAGAAATTGCTGAAATGGCCAATCGTAAAAATTACAATAAAGAAGCTGAACAACAATTTCCGGAGCTTGAATATATTGGGCAGCTTCATGGGACGTATTTATTAACGCAAAATGAAGAAGGCTTATATTTCATCGACCAACATGCCGCACAAGAACGCATCAAGTATGAATACTACAAGGCGCTACTTGCAGAAGATGCAGACGCCATGCAAGAATTATTGGTGCCTATTGTTTTAGAATACCCAAGTGATGAAGTAATGATTATTTCAGAAAACTTAGAAGTTTTAGCGGATGCGGGTGTTTCCTTAGAATCATTTGGACAAAACAGCTTTATCGTTCGTGAGCATCCAACTTGGATTTTACCGGGACAAGAACAGTCCACTATTGAAGAAATGATTGATTTTTTCCTCGAACGAAAAAATCTGACCGTAGGCATGTTCCGCGAAGCGACGGCGATTATGATGAGTTGCAAGCGATCGATTAAAGCTAATCATCGCTTAAGTGATGCTGAAGCAATCGCCTTAATTGAACAATTACCAAGTTGTGAAAATCCATACAACTGTCCTCATGGTCGACCGGTATTGGTGAAATTAACGACTCGGGATTTAGAAAAAATGTTTAAACGAATCCAAGACAGCCATTAATCGCATAACCTTTGATAAGCGTATTATTCGCAATGAACCCAAACATGATTTAAAATAGGTTTGTGAATAAAGATGAATTCGAAAGGAAGCGATTGAACGATGTCAGAAGATAAAAAGAAAAAAGAAGAACTCGAAATTACAGAAGAAGAGAACGTTGAAAAGCAATTTGAGTTTGGTTTAAACGAAGACAAACGTAAAGAGTCTGAAGAAGACGGTCATAAACTTCCAGAAGAACAAAATGAAGTATCGTCAGATGCGAAGACCGTAGATTACAAAGACGATAACAATAAATAAGTGTAGAAAGTAAAAGTGTCCAGCCAACTTGGTTAGGGCACTTTGTTTTGTTCGAGTACAATATATTGCTAAAATAGAGGTTGAAGAGGTGAGTAATATGAATCAAAAGGAAACGAAAGAAGATTTAAAAAATCGATTAACCGATATCCAATACCATGTTACACAAGAGAATGGAACGGAACGTGCCTTTACTGGAGAATACGATGACTTTTACGAAGACGGAATCTTCGTCGACATCGTTAGTGGAGAACCACTTTTCTCATCCAATGATAAATATGATGCCGGCTGTGGATGGCCATCGTTTACGAAGCCAATCATAAAGCGTGGTATATCCGAAAAGCGTGATCAAAGCTTTGGTATGGAACGTGTAGAAGTTCGTAGTAAAGAAGGCGACTCACACTTAGGCCACGTGTTTACAGATGGACCACAAGACCAAGGCGGATTACGCTACTGTATCAACTCAGCAGCCATGCGCTTTGTACCAAAAGAAAAACTAGTAGAAGAAGGTTACGAAGCATACCAAGCTGAATTTGAATAATAGCGATTTACTTTGTGATTCTGAACTAAAAGACTGAATAAGGAAACGACAAAAATTAGTTACCCTAATTTCTTGTCGTTTTTTCCATTTTTTAAGATAAATAATGGGAATAAGCTTAGAATTAGGTGTCTCACAACTTCGTAGAGTGATTTCAAAGTTGTAAGGTCATTCTCACAACTTCGTAGAGTGATTTCAAAGTTGTAAGGTTAATCTAGCATCCACCACCTATGAAATGGCTGTACGAAGTTGGTAGCCGCCGAAAGGGCTCCATTAAAGTTGGATTATTTGGAGCA
>DAIOTD010000060.1:0-8154 GCA_036752205.1 Atopostipes sp. | reverse complement strand
TCTTTTATCCATAAAAACATTTGTTCTGCTCATTCAGACGGCCACAATATTGTGTTATAATAGGTAAGATATTTCAAGAATAAAGGGAGTTATCCAATCAATGTATGAATATATTCGTGGAACAGTTCAAGAAGTAACACCAAGTTACTTAGTGTTAGATAATCAAGGGATTGGCTATCATATTTTTATAGCGAACCCGTTTAGACTATCAACGCTTAAAAATCAAGAAGCGACAGTTTACATCTACCAAGGTGTAACGCAAGATAGCATTCGTTTATATGGCTTTATTAATAAAGAAGAAAAAGAACTCTTTTTAAAACTAATCGGAGTTTCAGGCATCGGTCCGAAAAGTGCGCTAGCGATTCTCGCGGCTGAAGACCACGTCGGACTCGTGAATGCAGTTGAAAATAATGACGTGAAATACTTACAAAAATTCCCAGGAGTAGGCAAGAAAACTGCGGCACAAATTGTGCTGGACTTACAAGGGAAGTTATCCGAACTATCCCCAGAAGTTATCGAAGCTTTTGGTGGCGATCAAGCTGTCGCGGAATCACAAAATACCGAACTAGAAGAAGCACTAGAAGCGTTAAAAGTTTTAGGGTACACGCAGCGTGATATTAAGAAAGTGGAGCCTAAGCTAGAAGCAATGGAGCCAGTATCAGCGGATGATTATATCCGTGAAGCTTTGAAACATTTATTCCAGTAAACTGAGGAGGATGAGAACATGGATCAAGACAGAATGATTTCAAGTGAAATCATGGGAGACGAAGAAGAGTTTGCTGAAATGTCCCTCCGTCCCCAAAGACTTAGTCAGTATATAGGCCAAGATAAAATAAAAAAAGAGATTTCAATTTATATCCAAGCTGCTCAAAATCGTAGCGAAGCACTCGATCATGTCTTGCTTTATGGCCCTCCAGGTTTAGGGAAGACGACGATGGCGATGGTCATTGCGAATGAAATGGGTACAAGTATCCGAACGACCAGTGGTCCGGCGATTGAAAAAGCGGGAGATATTGTTGCTTTACTAAACGAATTAGAACCAGGTGGGATTTTATTTATTGATGAAATTCACCGCCTGCCACGTCCAGTGGAAGAAATGCTCTATTCGGCTATGGAAGACTACTTTATCGATATTATTATTGGTGAAGGAGATACAGCACGACCGGTTCACTTTTCGTTACCACCATTTACATTAATTGGTGCCACAACACGGGCGGGTCTTCTTTCAGCACCTTTACGTGATCGCTTCGGGATTGTCGCGCATATGGAATACTACACCGTGCGTAGTCTGAGCCAGATTGTGAATCGAACAAGTGATGTCTTAAAGGCTGAAATTCAAGAACAAGGTGCGATTGAAATTGCGAGACGTTCGCGCGGTACACCTCGAGTAGCGAATCGTTTACTAAAACGAGTTCGAGATTTTGCGGAAGTTGAAGCGGATGGCACAATCACAGAAAAAGTCGCTTCAGCCGCACTCGATATGTTGAGTGTCGACAAAGAAGGACTTGATACGATTGACCAGCGGATGCTCGAAGTGATTATCAATTTATACCATGGTGGCCCGGTTGGACTCAACACAATCGCAGCGAACATTGGTGAAGACGCTGGGACAATTGAGGATATGGTTGAGCCGTATCTCTTACAAGAAGGTTTTATCCAACGAACGCCAAGGGGCCGAGTAGCGACGCAAAGAGCGTATACGCATTTAGGTATCCCTTATACACCTGATGAAATGAAATCTAAATAAGAAAGTGATGACCAGAATTGAGTAATTATAAAACAGATGATTTTGATTTTGAATTACCCGACAAATTAATTGCACAAGTACCTTTAAAAGATCGTAGCTCTTCTAAATTAATGCTATTAGATCATGAAACAAAGACCATTAAAGACACGACTTTCCTCGATATTATCGATGAGTTGAAACCAAACGATGCCTTAGTCATGAATAATACACGTGTTTTACCAGCCCGTTTGTATGGAACAAAAATTCAAACAGGCGCAAACTTAGAAGTCTTACTTCTAAAAAATACTGAAGGTGACAAATGGGAAACGCTCATGAAACCAGCCAAAAAAGCTAAAAATGGCACACTTATATCATTTGGAGACGGCCGTCTAAAAGCAGAAGTTATCGAAGAACTAGATGCTGGCGGACGTATTTTAGACTTTACCTATGATGGAATCTTCTTAGAAAATCTAGAAGCCCTCGGTGAAATGCCACTTCCACCTTATATCACTGAAAAATTAGACGAGTCTGAACGATATCAAACAGTCTATGCCAAAGAAAATGGCTCAGCAGCCGCTCCGACAGCCGGTCTTCATTTCACAAAAGAGGTCTTGGAGAAGCTGGAAGAAAAAGGGGTAAAACTAGCTTACTTGACGCTACATGTTGGCTTAGGTACGTTTCGTCCGGTGAATGTGGACAGCCTTGACGACCATAAAATGCATAGTGAATATTACCAACTGACTCAGGAATCGGCGGATATACTGAATGAGACAAAAGCAAATGGTGGCCGTGTGGTTGCGGTTGGAACGACAAGTATTCGTACATTAGAAACCATTGCTCAGAAATTTGACGGGCATCTAGAAGCGGATAGTGGTTGGACTGATATTTTTATTAGTCCGGGTTATACCTTTAAATTTGTCGATGCCTTTTTAACGAATTTTCACCTACCAAAATCGACACTCATTATGTTAGTGAGTGCTTTTGCGGGTCGTGATTTCGTAATGGAGGCTTATCGACATGCAGTCGATGAACAATATCGCTTCTTTAGTTTTGGCGACGCGATGTTTGTAAAATAAAGAAAAGGAAGTTGAAATAGTGGAACATCCAATTAAATATACATTACAGAAAAAAGAAAAACATACGGGTGCACGTTTAGGAACACTCGAAACGCCTCATGGAACCTATGAAACACCCATGTTTATGCCCGTAGGAACGCAGGCTACGGTTAAAGCGATGACACCCGAAGAGTTAAAATCAATTGGTGCGGGTATTATTTTAAGTAATACATACCACTTATGGTTACGACCAGGATCGGATTTAATTGACGAAGCAGGCGGTCTACATGGCTTTATGAACTGGGAGCAAGGTATCTTAACCGATTCAGGCGGTTTCCAAGTTTTCTCACTCGCAGATTCACGTGAGATTGTTGAAGAAGGCGTTCATTTCAAGAGTCACTTAGACGGTAAAAAGTTATTTTTAACGCCTGAAAAATCGATTCAGATTCAAAACGAATTAGGTGCCGACATTATGATGAGTTTTGACGAGTGTCCGCCATTTCACGTGTCGTATGACTATATGAAAAACTCCGTTGACCGAACAACACGTTGGGCTGAACGCGGTTTAGAAGCGCATCAGAAATGGGATAAACAAGGTCTGTTTGGAATTGTCCAGGGTGGAGGATTCAAGGACTTACGTATTCAACATGCGCGTGATCTAAGTTCGATGGACTTCTCTGGTTACTCAATTGGGGGACTATCAGTTGGTGAAACGCACGAAGAGATGTTTGAAGTATTGGACTATACAACTCCGGAATTGCCAGAAGATAAAACGCGTTACTTAATGGGCGTTGGAACTCCAAAAGCATTGATAGAAAGTGTTATTCGAGGTGTGGATATCTTTGACTGTGTCCTACCGACTCGTGTCGCGCGAAACGGCACATTAATGACGAGTCAAGGTCGTCTAAGAATTAAAAATGAGAAGTATTCTCGTGATTGGCGTCCAATTGATGAGAAATGTGACTGTTATACTTGTCAAAATTACTCACGTGGTTACGTTCGCCATTTATTTAAAACAAATGAAATTCTAGGTCATCGTCTAGCTTCAACCCATAACTTACGTTTCTTAATTCATTTAATGGAACAAGTTAGAGAAGCGATTCGTAATGATAATTTATTAGAATTCAAAGAAGCATTTTACGAAGAATATGGTTACAATGAACCAGATGCGCTAAACTTTTAATACGATTTTTAATTGAAGTATCCAAGGAATTCCTTTGTGAAATCACTAGAAAAGTGGCATTTTATCAAAAAATTTGGTATTGTTATGAAGTAACATTATCAGAGTGTTTAAAACGTATACAATTTTAATTTGGAAGGAAGAGACATTTGGATATATTATTTGGATTTTTACCATTTATAGCAATGTTTGCGGTTATGTATTTCTTACTAATTCGTCCACAAAAGAAACAACAAGAGCAAGTAAAAAACATGTTAGATAGCTTAGCTGAAGGTGACAGTGTTGTTACAATCGGTGGCTTACACGGAATCGTAGATGAAGTAAATGCGGCAAACAACACAGTTGTATTAGACTGTGAAGGTATTTATTTAACATTTGAACGTCGTGCGATTGCTCGTATCGTTACAAAAGGTACAGAAACAGTCACTGCGAATGCTGAAGATTTAGGAACAAATGAACCTGAATCAATTGATGAAGATTTAAACGCATAGTCACATCGCATACAAGCTAGGGTTTGGAGGCAAAAAGATGGCAGAAGAGACACATGACGAATCGAAATATGAAGTTTGGTTAAATATCATAAAAGATTCTTTTGCCAAAGCGGGGTATAAAGAAGTCACGACCGAAGACCTATGGGAATTTTGTCTGAATTTTTTATGGAAACACAAACGTCCTTCAAGATACTTCGAAGAAGTACGAGATATTATGGCGATTGAACCCAATGATTATTTTACTTACGCTTCGTTAAAAGCTCAAGTTTATAACGTATCATCACTCGATGAGATGGATCTAAACGACTTATTTTAATAAAACCTTTATGGTGAAATGGAAATCTACTTTCAGTCAACTGATGGTAGATTTCTTTTTGTTTAGATTGTGACCGATACAGAAACGAGTGTTCCCGAACAATAGATTTGTAGTATAATATAGAGTATAAAAAGAAGAGAGGTGACGAGATGGAATACGGCATTTTACGCTTTAAAGTACCCGAACGCGATACATCGCGTAAGATCATACATGTGGATATGGATGCTTTTTATGCATCGGTTGAAATTCGAGAAAACCCTTCTTTAAAAGGAAAACCCGTTATTATCGCTCGTCACCCGAAAGAAAGTGGTGGGCGTGGAGTCGTAGCGACAGCCAGCTACGAAGCTCGAAAGTACGGAGTACATTCGGCGATGAGTGCAAAACAAGCGCTTGAACTTTGCCCCGAAGGTATTTTTGTACCCGCCAATTTTGATTTGTATCGAGAAACTTCTCGTCAAATACACGAGATATTTCGTCGATATACTGACATCATTCAGCCTTTATCTTTAGATGAGGCTTATTTAGATGTCACCACAAATAAGAAGAACATCAAATCAGCCACTCTAATAGCGCGTGAAATCCAACGGGCTATTTATGATGAACTTCAACTAACCAGTTCGGCAGGCGTTTCTTACAATAAGTTTATCGCAAAACTCGCTTCAGATTATAAAAAGCCAGCCGGTGTAACAGTTGTTCCCCCAAATAAATCCCATGAATTTTTGATGAAGATGGATATTAAAGACTTTTCAGGCGTAGGTGTGAAGACGCTAGAAAAGATGCATGAATTTGAAATATTCAACGGACAAGATTTATATGATAAAACTGAACTCGAACTTTCTGAACGATTTGGGAAACTAGGGCACTCTTTATTCCGAAGAGTGAGAGGCATTGACGATAGTCCAGTAGAAGTCGAACGGGAACGGAAATCCCTCGGAAAAGAACGCACCTTTAACGAAGATATCATACGGGATGAAGAAGTAACGACCTTTTTGCGCTACATTTCAGAAGAAGTTTTTGCGGCCTTACGAGCGAAAGAAATGCATGGAAAGACAGTGGTTTTAAAAGTTCGTTATTCAGATTTTGAAACGCACACACGAAGAAAAACGATGTTGAATTATCTAGAAGATGAAGATGAATTATTCTCAATCGTATACGGATTATGGCTCGAGATGGGCGATGTGGAACGTGGTATTCGATTGCTAGGTGTCACGATGACAAACTTGGATCCCATCTTTTTTGAAAATATTCCACTGCCACTTTGGAAACAAAAATGAATCATTTGTAAAAACATGTTAAAATAGACTTACAAAAAACAAGTAGGAGTTGGAAGAATGAGTCACGATAAATTTCAAGCAATAAAGCAAGAAATACTAACGGAGATTAAAAAATGGGACACCATTATCATTCATCGTCACGAACGTCCAGATCCCGATGCTTTAGGATCCCAAGTTGGTTTAGCGGAAATGTTGCGTGCAAGTTTCCCGGATAAAACAGTCTTTACAGCAGGTGAAGATAACGAGTCACTGGATTTCCTAGCAGTAATGGAAGCACCTACGGATAAAGACTATGACGATGCTCTTGTTATCGTGACGGATACAGCCAATAAACCGCGAATTGATGATAAACGAGCATTAGAATTATCAAAGCGTCTGATCAAAATAGATCACCATCCTGCTGACGATCAGTATGGAGATATTCAGTGGGTTGACCCATCAGCTAGCTCATGTAGTGAAATGATTGCTTCTTTATGGCAAGCTTTTCCAGAAGAACTTGTGATGAATGCAAAAGCAGCGCGTCTAATGTACGGAGGAATTGTCGGTGATACGAACCGATTCCTGTACAGCGCGACATCCCCAGAAACGATGCGTATAGCCGCGGCTTTAATGGAGCATGATTTTTCACACACGGATTTAAACAACCAAATGAATGAAATTGGACCAGAAGTTGCGAAATTAATCGGTTACGTCTTAGAAAATGTGCAAGTCACAGAAAATGGAACAGCTCATATCATCTTAACCCAAGAAACCTTAGACCGCTTTGATTTAACAGACGAACATACACACCAAGTTGTGCCGCTACCCGGTACAATTGTAGGTGTTATCAATTGGGGTATTTTTGTCCAACAAGCGGATGGTACATACCGTTGTCGCTTACGCTCAAAAGGGCCCATCATTAATGAAATTGCAAAAGAACACGATGGCGGTGGTCACCCACTAGCAAGTGGTGCGAACGCACAAGATACAGAAGAAATTCAAGTCATCGTAGACAAATTTGATCAAGCAGCAAAAGCATACCGTTCAAAATAATATTGTATGACACCACTTATTGTGGTGTCATTTACGTAATCTAATCATAGAAGCCTCTTCACCCTATAAATCAATCCTAAGGCGGATGGTTTTTGGGTGAAGTTTTGTTACTATAGTAAAGTAGAGTTCGTATGAAATTAGGTGAAAAGATATGAAAAACATAAATGTGAAGCAAAAACTAAAAGAATTAGGTGAAGTTGCTTGGATCTTTTTAAAAGGAAAGTTCAAGCGTTTTTGGGAACTCTTTCGTCGTAACTGGCGCAAATTCCATCTCACTAAAGTACTGATTTTACTGGTTTTAAATCTGGGTCTGCTTTTAAGTATTATACTGACGATTCAAGCGCGTCAGATTTCAGTAGAGTCTTTACAAATTGGCTTACAAGAACCAACTCGAATTATGGATGACAAAGGTGAAGTAGCGGGGACCCTATATTCACAAAAGGGGACATATGTACCGATTGAAGAGATTTCACCGACCATTCAACAAGCCGTTATTTCCACTGAAGATCAGCGATTTCACAGTCATATGGGGTTTGATCCGATTGGAATTGGTCGAGCAGCTGTCGGCTATGTTTTAAATGGCCGGATTGTGGGTGGAGGAAGTACGATTACCCAGCAGTTAGCCAAAAATGCTTATTTAAGTGCGGACCAAACTATAATGCGTAAACTAAAGGAATTGTTTTTAGCGATTGAAATCGAGAAATCATACTCAAAGGACTCAATTCTTGAAATGTATTTAAATAACTCTTATTACGGTCAAAAAGTTTGGGGTATCCAAGATGCATCTAAAAAATATTTTGGTAAAGATGCGAAGGATTTATCAATTTCAGAAGGAGCTACACTAGCTGGGGTCTTAAAAAATCCATCCAACTATAATCCGATTGATGACTATGAAAAGGCAATCAATCGTCGTAATGTTGTGCTGTCCTTAATGGAAGAGACTGAAGCAATTACACCTGAAGAAAAACAGACCGCAGCAAATAGCGATTTAGCTTTATCAGATCAATATTTAATCACAAATAGCTACAGTTATCCCTATTACTTTGACTCGGTTTTAAGAGAAGCCCAACTCGTATTTGG
>DAIOTD010000059.1:4207-8232 GCA_036752205.1 Atopostipes sp. | reverse complement strand
TCCAATCGACTAACATGTTATTTTTAGGCGAATTGCCACAGTTTTCTAAGATAGACCATTTCATCTTCTTATCCTCCTTTTTCTTTATTGTACGTAGTCCGATAGATTTTTCAAGGCATATCGATTATGTTATGATAAACGAACAGAAAATAGACTAGGAGTAGGTTTATGAAGACGTTACTGAAATATTTTAAAGGCTATCGCTTAATGAGTGTTCTTGCGCCATTAGGTAAGTTAGCAGAGGCATTACTAGAGCTGACTGTTCCATTAATTGTTGTGAAAATAATCGACGAGGTCATACCGACTGGAGACCGAAGTTCGCTTCTTTATTACGTCGGTTTAATGTTTATAGTGGCCATCGTGAGTTTAGGATTTTCACTGACTGCGCAATTCTTTTCAGCCCGAGCGGCTATTGGATTCACTAAAAATCTAACGGATGATTTATATAAAAGTGTTTTATCGCTGAGTCAGTCGGCCGTGGATCGATTCACACCAGGCAGTTTAGTGAACCGTATTACGAGTGATACCTTTCAGATTCAAGGCGCATTAAATATCTTTTTCCGCCTATTTTTACGCTCACCCTTTATTGTGGCAGGCTCCTTATTTATGGCGATGCAAATTGATATGCGAATAACACAATATTTTGTATGGATGACAGTGATTTTAGCGATTATTATTGCCGGTATTATTGCGCTGACATCACCCTTTCAAAATGAGATTCGGAATACATTTGATCGACTCGTGACGCATACGCGTGAGCAAATGCAAGGAATCCGAGTGATTCGAGCATTTAATCAAGAGAAGCGTGAACAAAAAGAATTCAATACTATTAACGAATCATTGACGGATAAGCTGATTAAAACGGGGAATATCACCGTATTGACGACACCTCTAACTTTTGTGGTCGTTAATGTAACGCTTATTCTATTAATTTGGAATGGAGCTACTTTCGTTTATGAAGGGACGCTAACCCAAGGTGAAATCGTAGCACTCGTCAACTATCTCCTAGCCATTTTAGTGGAACTGACCAAGCTTGTTTTACAAGTCATTCGTTTAAACCGCGGATGGATTAGTGGAAAACGCGTGGCGATGATTTTAAATTATGATGCTGAAACGGACCAAATTTCAAACGTTGTTTCGGGTGAAATGAAAAAAGAACAAGAGCCTGTTTCTGCTGATACACCTGATTTAGCTTTTGCGTTTAATGGAGTGGACTTCAGATACCCAACTTCTGAAATAAATGTACTGAATGATATCACATTTCAAGTGAACCAAGGGGAGACTTTCGGAATCATCGGGGGAACCGGTTCAGGTAAATCAACGATTCTACATTTACTAGAAAGTATTTATCTCCCAACAGCGGGTGAAATTGTTTATAGTAATGATTTACTGACAATAGAATCTCGCCGTCAGCTACGGGATGCGATTAGTGTCGTATCTGGTAAAGTTGCTTTATTTAAAGGAACCATTCGTTCAAACCTACTCATTTCAAAAGCGGACGCGACCGATGATGAAATGTGGGAAGCATTAGCGGATGCGCAAGCATTAGATTTCGTTAAAAATCTAGATGAAGGGCTCGATGCCCCAGTAGCAGCGTTCGGTCGAAACTTCTCTGGAGGCCAGCGTCAACGTCTAACAATCGCTCGAGCCTTATTGAAACCGAGTGAAATTTTAATTTTTGATGATGCAACATCTGCACTGGATTATTTAACTGAAGCGAATTTACTCAACGCGTTAACTGAAAAATATAGTGACCGCACGTTAATTATGGTCTCACAACGCACACGCAGTTTAGAACAAGCGGATCAAATTATTGTTATGGATGCCGGTGACCAAGTCGGACTTGGAACGCACGAAGAATTACTCGAAAGCAATCAAATCTATAGAGAAATTTATGAATCCCAGCTTGTGAAGGAGGTGGAGTAAATGTCTGAGAATCGAAAATCTACTCTAAAACGTTTAATCCATCTTATGCTGAACTACAAATTATTATTAACAATCATTTTCATTTTATCTATCGTACAAGTTTCCTTAACCGTTTACTTACCCATCTTAATTGGACGAGCTGTTGACGTAATTGTTGGTGCGGGGGCAGTAGAATTTGAAATCTTAAAGACGATTCTGATACAGATGGTTATCGTGGTTCTTGTGAATACCGTTGTGCAATGGATTTTACCGGTTATGTATCAAAAAATCGCGTATGAATTAACAAAGGATTTACGACAACAAGCACTAGATAAAATTCATGTGATGCCACTAGGCTATATTGATCAACGCGGTACCGGTGATTTAGTTAGCCGTCTAACAACGGATTCCGAACAATTAAACGATGGCTTGCTACTTGTTTTCCAACAGTTTTTAATTGGAGTACTATCTATTTTATTCACACTCGTTATGATGTTCCGCATTAACCCAGTTATGATGGCGGTCGTCGCGGTCCTTACTCCATTATCGCTTTTTGTTTCACAATATGTCGCGAAGAAGAGTTACGAGGAATTTACGATGAGTGTTCGTTTGCGAGGAGAACTCTCTGAAATCGTGGAAGAGAGTGTGACACAAAACGAGATTATTACGTTATTTAATATCCACGAAGAAAAACAAGATCAATTTGTGGAGCTCAATGAAGATTATAGCCGTTTTTCTGAAAAGGCAACATTCATGTCTTCGACAATTAACCCGACAACACGTTTCATTAATGCCTTAATTTATGCAGGCGTGACATACATGGGCGCCGTTTTAATTGTGAATAACGGTCTGACAGTTGGTGGCCTAACGGTCTTCTTAAACTACGCTCGTGAATATACAAAACCTTTTAACGATATTTCAAACGTACTGGCTGAGTTACAAAGTGCGTTAGCTTCAGCGAATCGTCTATTTGAAATTTTAGATGGAGATGTAGAAAAAGAAACAGGAACAAAAGAATACGTTCACGGTGAAATAAAGGGCAGAGTCACGTTTGAAGACGTAGACTTCTCCTATACACCCGATACCGAATTAATCAAAGACTTAAATGTAGAGGTAGAGCCTGGTATGAAAGTAGCGATTGTGGGGCCAACTGGTGCTGGTAAGTCAACGATGATTAACTTAATTATGCGCTTCTACGAAACAGATCAAGGGTATATCACATTAGACGGTGAGCCAATCACAAACTATACACGCTCATCCTTGCGTGAACAGCTTGGTATGGTTTTACAAGATGTATGGCTGAAATCAGGAACCGTGCACGAAAATATTGCATACGGGTTTCCAAATGCTAGCCGCGAAGATGTGGTTCGCGCTGCGAAATCCGCCCATGCGCACAAGTTTATTGAAGCTTTACCACAAGGATACGATACTGAGTTAAACGATGGTGGGCTAACGCTCTCCAAAGGGGAACAACAGCTTCTATCGATCGCGCGAATCTTTGTATCGATACCGAATGTGCTTATTTTAGATGAAGCAACTTCTTCGATTGATACGCGTACTGAAATATTGATTCAAGACGCCTTCCATGAGCTTATGAAAGGACGGACAAGTTTCATTATTGCACACCGATTATCAACCATACAAGATTCCGATTTAATCTTAGTTATGCAGGATGGACAAGTAGTCGAACAAGGCAATCACGAACAGCTTATGCGAAATCAAGGCCTATATCACCAGATGCAAAGTGCCCGTACCGCAGAAGTGGTCTAAAAAGTCTAAAATTGCAAAAGAGTCTATAGCTGAAATGGCTGTAGACTCTTTTTTTGGCTATAATCAGCTGAATAATTATCTATTTGAAAATAGTGACATAAATTTCATTATATTAGCATCTAATTAAAAATAGTGACACGGTGTTGAATTTTGACGAATCTATTTACGAATAGTGACATATAGTCAGAAAATATCCGTCACTATTTCTATTTAGTGACGAATACAGAGCAGAAGACTATCTGCCCTTGAAATCTACATTAGAATTAGCGGATGTTGATGCGTTAGAGCTACAATTTTATGTACGGGATTGGCCAGAGGGAGCAGAAACGACTATTGAGTTTGACCCAGCC
>DAIOTD010000059.1:0-4107 GCA_036752205.1 Atopostipes sp. | reverse complement strand
TGAATTATATATTAAAGTGCCTTCATTGAATACGATTATTTGCGAATGAGTGACTGAGCGAATCTAAAGCTTTTCATTTCACAGGAAAGAACTTAGATTTCAAAATATAAAGGTGTCCTTTTTAATCCAAACGAGATATGTGATAAAATAGGGAAAGAAACAAATTGAAAGGAGGAATCAGTCAATGAATAAAGAAAAAGTGTTTGTTGTCGGCGATGTTCACGGACAAATCACGATGCTTAATGAATTACTTGAGTATTGGAATCCAGAAGAAGAGCAGCTAATCTTTTTAGGCGACTTAGCTGATCGAGGTGAAAACTCGAAAGCAACCCTTGAACGGGCTCGTGAGTTAATGATGCAGCATGATGCCATAGTTGTGAAAGGCAATCATGATGAAATGCTGGAAAACTTTCTGGAAGCACCGGCACGATCTCTTGCTCAATATTATATGAACGGTGGAGAGGAGACTGTGCATTCTTTATTGGGACGACACACTAATCGAGGCGATTTTTTAAGGAGTGTTTCTGAAATTAAAGAAACCTATCCTTGGTTATTGCCTATGTTGAAATCTTTACCGCTGTATGTTGAGTGGGGCGATTACATTTTCGTGCATGCTGGAGTGGATATGCGTTCGGCTAATTGGCGAGATTCCTCACCAAAAGACTTTGTATGGATTCGCGAAGATTTTTATAATCATCCAAATACGACAGGTAAAAAAGTTGTTTTTGGGCATACCGTCACTGCATCTTTGCATTCGACCTCATCAAATTGGGACATCTGGGAGAGTGGCGATGGCTTATATGGTTTAGATGGTGGAGCTGTTTATGGTGGAAAGCTACATGGAGTAGTTCTATCAAAGACAGAAAAACTCGCCCATTACGCAGTTGATTATAAAATCCTTTAAAAGTAGAATTTAATAGAGTAAATGATAAGTAGGAGAATGGACATGACAGAAGTAAAAGAACAAGAACAGACAGAACAACGCGTTCGAACGTTGTTGCAAGCAGAATTAACTAGTTATTCAAACAATCAAATTGAAGTGGTATTGAATCTATTAGCAGATGGGAATACCGTACCTTTCATCGCACGTTACCGAAAGGAAGCAACGAACTCATTAGACGAAGTTCAAATTCGTGAAATAGAAGAAAGAAATCAATACCTAACAAACCTTGAGAAGCGTAAAGTAGAAGTGTTGCATTCAATTGAAGAGCAAGGTGAGCTAACAGAAGAGCTAGCGGCTGAAATTAAAAAAGCAACACAACTTCAGCGTTTAGAAGATTTATACTTACCTTACCGTAAAAAACGTCGTACACTGGCGACGATCGCAAAAGAAAAAGGTTTAGAACCCTTAGCGGAATGGTTATTAACATTCCCAGAAGGTTCGATTGAAGAAGAAGCTAAAAAATACATTCATCCTGAAGAAGAGTTAGAGACAGTTGAAGATGTTTTAGCAGGAGCGCATGAAATATTAGCTGAAAAAACATCGGATAACGCAGAATTCCGAAAATGGATCCGTCATTTCACCATGAATAACGGTAAGATTGAAGTGGTGGCAAAAGATAAACAAGCGGATGAAAAAGGCGTATTCCAAATGTACTATGAATACGATAAAACCTTAAAGAGTTTAGCCTCTCACCAAGTATTAGCGATTAACCGTGGCGAAAAAGAAGGTATTTTAACCGTTAAAGTAGTGATTGATGAGACCCGTGTATTGGATTACTTATTTGATCAAACGATTCCAGAACTAGCGATATCGGGCGCGATTAATTCAGTTCAGACGGCGAACGAAGATGCGTACAAGCGATTCATTCAACCAGCTATTGAGCGTGAAATAAGAAATACATTAACAGAAGATGCAGAAGACCAAGCGATTAAAGTATTCGGTGAAAACTTACGAAACCTACTATTACAAGCACCCCTAAAAGGACAAGTCATTTTAGGATTTGACCCTGCTTTCCGTACAGGTTGTAAGTTAGCTGCCGTTGATGAAACAGGTAAATTATTAGGAATCAAAGTAATCTACCCACATAAACCAGCTTCAGCTGCAAAACGTGAAGCAGCTTCAAAAGAATTAATCGATTTCATTAAAGAATATGATGTCGATACCATCGCGATTGGAAATGGTACAGCTAGCCGTGAATCAGAAACATTTGTCGCAGAGATTCTAAAAGATTTAGATAAAACAGTTGCTTACGTTATCGTTAACGAAGCAGGAGCTTCGGTTTATTCGGCGAGTACAGAAGCAAGACGTGAATTCCCTGATTTAGAAGTAGAAGAACGTAGTGCGGTTAGTATTGCCCGTCGTCTACAAGATCCATTAGCTGAACTCGTGAAGATTGATCCGCAATCAATTGGTGTCGGTCAGTATCAGCATGACGTATCGCAAAAGAAACTAACGGAACAATTAGACTTCGTTGTTGAAACAGCGGTTAACCAGGTTGGGGTAAACTTAAATACAGCAAGTGCTACATTACTACAACACATTTCAGGTTTAACAAAGGCAACTGCAGAAAACATTGTGATATTCCGTGAAGAAAATGGATTATTCACAAATCGTAAACAGTTGAAAAAAGTAAAACGTTTAGGACCAAAAGCGTTTGAACAATCAGCAGGATTCTTACGTATTTTAGATGGAGACGAGTTATTTGATAATACAGGAATTCACCCAGAAACTTACAAAGAGTCAGAAGCAATCTTAAAGATTGTTGAAGTTGAAAAATCTGAACTCGGTACGGATGAGGTTCGTGAAAAACTAGGTGCAATTGATCATAAGGCAGTGCGTGATGAAGTTGGTCTAGGTAAAGAAACCTATCAAGATATTATGAAAGCTTTAACGGCACCAGGACGAGATATGCGAGACGATATGCCAGCTCCACTGTTAAGGACAGATGTCTTATCTATAGGAGACTTAACAGTCGGTATGGAACTAGAAGGAAGCGTACGAAACGTAGTGGACTTCGGTGCATTCGTCGATATTGGCGTTGGACAAGATGGTTTAGTTCATATTTCTAAATTAAGTCATAGCTTTGTGAAGCATCCTAAGAATGTCGTTGCAGTTGGAGACATTGTAACGGTATGGGTTGATTCAGTCGATCTTCAACGTGGACGAATTGGTCTATCGATGGTTGGCGGAGACAAATAACCGTTAATAAGAAGATGGAGTGTCAGCGCGGCACTCCATTTTGTTATTGTTTCATGGATAAAAAGTGCAAAGGTGATTATAAAATGGAAGAGAAAGCTTTACAGAAACTGGTCGAAGAGATTTCAATTAAATATTTCAAAAAACCATTCAAACACAAAGCGGTCTTTAATTCGCGTCTCCGAACGACAGGCGGACGGTATCATTTACATACCCACGATTTAGATTTTAACCCTAAAGTGTATGAAGTATATGGAACCCAGATATTAGAAGGCATTATTAAACATGAATTGTGCCACTATCATTTACATATTGTAGGAAAAGGCTACCGTCATGGCGATGCTGATTTTAAACAATTAATGAAAAAAGTGAATGGCTTACGTTTTACGCCTTCTTTGGAAGCTAAGAATGAGTTTATTAATCGTTTAGAATATGAATGTTCTGGTTGCGGAATAATCGTTTATCGTAAGAGAAGATTTAATTTGAATAAATATGTCTGTTATTCTTGTAAAAATAAATTTATGTTAAAGGGTCCAAAACGTATACAAAATAAAGTGTTTGATAACTTAACGTATATTAAATAACAGGACGAACTTTAAAATCATGAAAAATTGTATTGACAACGCTTACTGAATGCGTTATCATTCTAAGTGAAGTAAGAGTTAGTGAATATAACTAATTTACTTTTCATATTTTTAATCATCTCCTTTCTACAGAGAAAAGCCCCCTTCGGAAAAAGGGGGCTTTTCTATTTATCTAGGTTGGTAAAAGTTATATGGATTCTTTTAGTAGACCAGTATCTCAGTTCTAGTATCTTATATTGATTGACTCTTTATCCTAATCCTGTTATTATATTTCTTGCAGTGAATATATTTGCGCATATGGCGGAATGGTAGACGCGCCAGCTTGAGGGGCTGGTGGGGAGATTTCCCTGTGGAAGTTCGAGTCTTCTTATGCGCATTGATATA
>DAIOTD010000058.1:0-8316 GCA_036752205.1 Atopostipes sp. | reverse complement strand
GATTTAATTTTTGTAGGTCAAACATTGAATCTATAATGCTAGTCGAGAGATAAAGTTGAATATTTAATTCTATAT
Organism: Atopostipes sp.; assembly: GCA_036752205.1. Lineage (GTDB taxonomy): Bacteria > Bacillota > Bacilli > Lactobacillales > Carnobacteriaceae_A > Atopostipes. The sequence continues at coordinate 8,241 of DAIOTD010000058.1, read as the reverse complement.
GCTAGAATACTATAGTATATGTGACTAAAATAAATTAAATTAAAAGGATCATTAAGTTTGATTCCCTTTTTCAGAGAGTACATGGTTGGTGTGAATGTATAAAGGAGAAAACTGAACTCACCTTATTAAAGATGCTAAGAGGAATTCTTACGATGAAATCTTAGCCGTTATCCGCGTTAAGGAACGAATGAGATTAGCAGGATTATTCTGTTAATAAATTTAGGTGGTACCGCGATTAAACGTCCTATAAGCAATTAATATTGTTTATAGGACGTTTTTATATTTAAAGGAGGAGCAACAAAATGACATTTAATCATTTAGAAATTGAAAAGAAATGGCAAGCTCAATGGGAAGCTGAAAAAACATTTAGAACAACAGAGGATAAAGATAAGAAGAACTTTTATGCTTTAGATATGTTCCCATATCCATCTGGACAAGGTCTTCACGTAGGGCATCCGCTAGGTTATATTGCGACAGATGCTATTTCACGTATGAAACGAGCTCAAAATCATAACGTTTTACACCCAATGGGATGGGATGCTTTTGGGTTACCAGCTGAGCAATACGCTTTAGATACTGGAAATAATCCAGCTGATTTTACTCAAAAAAATATAGATACGTATAAACGCCAAATTAATTCACTTGGTTTTAGTTATGATTGGGATCGTGAAATCAATACTACTGATCCTGACTACTACAAATGGACGCAATGGATTTTTACAAAAATGTACGAAAAAGGCTTAGCTTATCAAGATGAGATTGCAGTGAACTGGTGTCCAGCATTAAACACTGTGTTATCTAACGAAGAAGTTGTAGACGGTGTAAGTGAACGTGGGGGTCATCCTGTATATCGACGTCCAATGAAGCAATGGATGTTGAAAATCACTGCATATGCCGATCGTTTACTAGAAGATTTAGATGATGTGGATTGGCCAGATAGTATCAAGGAAATGCAAAAAAACTGGATTGGTAAATCTGAAGGGGCAACGGTCCAATTTGACGTTGTGGATTCAGACACTATATTAGAAGCATACACGACTCGTCCTGACACATTATTTGGAACAACATATGTAGTTATTGCTCCAGAACATGACTTACTGGATTCCATCGTTCCTGAAACTCATAAAGAAGCAGTAAATGCATATGTGAAAGAAGTCGAAAGAAAAAGTGAATTAGAGCGTACCGGTACAAAAGGGGATAAAACTGGAATATTCTCAGGTGTGCATGTCATTAATCCTGTAACAAAAGAAGAGATACCAGTTTGGGTTGCTGACTATGTTATTGCATCTTACGGTACAGGTGTAGTTTTAGCGACTCCAGCTCATGATACACGTGATTTTGCATTTGCAAACAAATACGAATTACCCATTAAACAAATTATTGAACTTCCTGAAGGCGAAGAGTTGCCATATACAGAAGATGGCGTTCATATTAACTCTGAATGGTTAGATGGTTTGAAAAATGAAGAAGCTATTGAAAAAATAAACGACTGGTTGGAAGCGAACGATAAAGGGCGTCGCGAAGTAAACTTCCGATTACGTGACTGGATCTTTTCACGTCAACGGTACTGGGGTGAACCAATTCCAATTATTCATTGGGAAGACGGTACAACAACAGCTGTTCCTGAAGAAGATTTACCTGTTGCGTTGCCAGTCACGGAGAATATTCATCCATCTGGAACGGGAGAATCTCCACTTGCTAACATTGAAGAATGGGTAAATGTAGTTGATCCTGAAACAGGTATGAAAGGTCGACGTGAAACAAATACAATGCCGCAGTGGGCTGGTAGCTCATGGTATTACTTACGTTTCATCGATCCTCATAACGATGAAATGATTGTTGATCCGGAGAAACTAAAAGCATGGCAACCAACTGACCTATATGTTGGTGGAGCAGAACACGCGGTATTACACTTACTGTATGCTCGATTCTGGCATAAATTCTTATATGACATCGGTGTAGTTCATACGAAAGAGCCATTCCAAAAACTGTTTAATCAAGGAATGCTATTAAAAGATGGCGAAAAAATGTCTAAATCTCGTGGAAATGTCATTAATCCAGATGATATCGTTAAAGAGTTCGGTGCAGATACGCTGCGTTTATATGAAATGTTCATGGGACCGCTCGAAGCAACGAAAGACTGGACTGAAGAAGGTATCGAGGGAGCACGTCGTTTCTTAGATCGTGTATGGCGTCTATTTATTGATGAAGAAGGACAAGTCCGTGACCGTATTACGACAATTAATGATGGTACATTAGACATTGTCTATAATCAAACCGTTAAAAAAGTAACAGAGGATTATGAAAACCTACAGTTTAATACAGCGATTGCTCAATTGATGGTTTTCGTAAATGATGCGTATAAAGCAGATGGTTTACCGATCGATTACGTTAAAGGTTTTATCCAATTATTAGCTCCTGTAGCACCTCACATAGGTGAAGAGCTATGGTCTAGAATGACGGGATCAGATGAAGGGATTTCATACGTTACGTGGCCTACATTTGATGAAACAAAGCTTGTTTCAGATGAAATTGAAGTTGTATTCCAAATAAATGGTAAAGTACGTGGTAAAGATAAAGCCTCACGTTCAATTTCAAAAGAAGACTTAGAAGCTTTAGCTCTTGAAAACAAAAATATTAAAGAACACCTAGAGGGATTAACCGTTCGTAAAGTTATTGTCATTCCAGGTAAATTAGTTAATATTGTAGCGAACTAAAATCATAAATCTTTCATAGGTATAACGAAATAGGGAACTCTATGAAAGCTGTTGAAGTTTCATTGCGATTTGAACGATAAAGAAGTAAAATAGAGGCAAGCTGAAAAAAGAGCGAAATGCTCTTTTTTCTTTGACCTCAATTAAGTTAGCCATTATATCGTTTTGAAAGTAGGATATTGAACAATGAGTCATGAAGAAGTACAAAAAGATAATCGAATCGTAACCGGATCATCCTGGATGGCTATGGGAAGTATGGTGTCCAGAATTTTAGGCGCTATCTATATTATTCCTTGGATGGCCTGGATGGGAACGCAAGATCAAGCGAATGCGGCCCATGCACTGTATCAAGTTGGTTATAATCCTTATGCTTTATTTTTAGCATTTGCGACGGCTGGAGTTCCTTCTGCCATTTCAAAGCAAATTAGTCATTATAATGCGATTCAAGAATATGAGATATCTAAAAAAATATATAAACACGGTTTGATTCTTATGGCGATTACTGGGATTCTATCGGCAGGAATAATGTATTTAATTGCGCCTGTCTTAGCTGCAAGTAGTCCTGCAGATAATGAATCAGCTACTTTAGTGATACGATCCTTAGCTCCTGCCTTACTCATGATACCGACTTTATCTGTTACGAGAGGGTTATTCCAAGGTCATAATCGAATGAGAGAGCCTGCAATCTCACAAGTGGTGGAACAAGTTGCTCGTGTCATTTTTATCTTAGGTGCGACTTATATTATTCGTATGGCGATGTCAGGTGAAGTAGTAACAGCCGTAACGTATTCGACGTTTGCTGCCTTTGTCGGAGCTGTCTTTGCATTAGTCTACTTATTCTATAGAATTCGCCAGACGCCAACAGCACTGAATAGAGAACCAGAAGAAAGCTTAAATCAATACTCGATATCTACGACTGATTTATTAAAAGAAATCATCAAAACATCTATACCGTTTGTTGTGATTTCATCTGGGTTAATGATTTTTCAACAGATTGACCAACAAACTTATGCACCTTTAATGGAGTTTTTCTATCCGGAAAGAACCCAACAGCAAATCCAAATTACTTATGGTATTATGGGTGGAAATGCTCATAAATTAAGTACCATTATTACATCATTTGGTGCAGCGTTAGCAATAACTTCTGTACCCGTTATGAGTGATCTAATGGCTAAACGTAAAATAAAAGATGTGTCTTATCAGTTTGAGCAAGCCGTACAATTGTTAATGTTTATTATGATTCCTGCAATAATTGGAATGTTTGTCGTTTCAGGAAGATTTTATACGTTTTTCTACGGTTACGATTCTTTTGGATTTTATGTAACGAAAGTTTATGCTGTGGCCAGTTTACTAATGGGGCTTTACATGGTTCTTGGTAACATTTTACAAGCCATTGACTTAAGACGCTTAGGAATATATGCATTATTAGCTGGTATTGGAATGAAGTTAATCTCACAGCCAATCTTTATTCGTTTAATCGGGGAGAGTGGTATTTTATACTCGACCATAACCGGGTTAGCTCTAACTATATACTTAATGTTTTTAATTATGTACAAAAAAGTTGGTTTCTCAGTGAGATTTCTTTCTAGACGTGTCTTATTAGTGTTTATTCTATCTGTCATTATGGGCTTAACTGCCGCAGGTGTGAATGGGGCAATTAGTTTAGTAGTGAGTGAGAGTAGTCGATTACAGTCACTTATTGCCTTGCTAATTGTTGGTGTAGTGGGAGTAGCAGTATATGGTTACTTATCTTTAAAAACTGGATTAGCAGAAAAAGTTGTAGGTAGTCAGGCGACTCGCTTGAAAGAGAAATTACGGATTAAATAAATTAGGAGTTTTATAATAATGAGACTAGATAAATTACTAGCACATACGGGTTTTGGAACGCGTAAAGAAGTTAAGAAAATTATTAAGGATAAATATATCACAGTGAATGGGGAAATTGTTCGTGACCCAGGTACAAAAGTTGACCCAGATGTGGACGACGTGCGTGTAGGAGGCACTCAAATTTTTTATGAAGAATTTGTTTACTACATGTTAAATAAACCTGCTGGTGTGATCAGTGCGACCGAAGACTTTGTGCATGAAACGGTTTTAGATTTATTAGATCCATCTGATATCGTTCAAGAGCCGCACCCAGTTGGGCGTTTAGATATCGACACAGAAGGCTTATTAATTTTAACGAATGATGGTCAATTAACGCATCAGCTAACGTCACCTAAAAAAGCAGTTGATAAAGAATACTATGCTGAGATTGCAGGTATTGTGACGGAGGAAGATATAGAAAAGTTTAAAGAAGGACTTTATATCGACGATGATATCGATGAGGCTTTTACAGCCTTGCCTGCTCAGTTAGAGATTATTGACATTATAGAAGAAGATAATGCTTCTGTAATCCATGTCACTGTTCAAGAAGGCAAATTTCATCAAGTTAAGCGTATGTTCCAAGCAGTTGACAAGGAAGTAACTTATTTAAAACGTATTCGTATGAAGGCTTTAAAATTGGACGACCGTTTGCAATATGGTGAATACAGACGATTAACAGATGAAGAGGTAGCCTTGTTAAAAGAATAATCAAGGTAAAGAAAAACGGATACCAATTTGGTATCCGTTTTTAGTATCTTACAACCAGATAGCGGCAATATATCCACCGGCTACAAATAGTAAAGCATTTAATCCGATAACTTTTAACAAGTTAATGTTCGCGTCGTTTGCTTCGCCTGTTGGATCAAATTTGTTGGATGGGGTTTGGAATGCGATAAGAACAAAGAAAATCAACATTCCAATAAAGAAAACAAAGGGTAAGAACTTCATTAGAACAATTCCTAAAGCTAATGAAACGAGATAAATCAATTTAGATAAATTCTTCATATATATCTTTCACTCTCTCTTAAAAAATAAGCTTCTGTGAAGCATCTATCCTATCATAAGCTAAATATGTTAGAATTTCATGACTTTTCTTCTATTTATATATAATTTGTAAAAAAATGAAGAATCGAATATTTTTGATTGATATCGTAAGCGTATAGGTAAAAGAAGTTTAGAAAATGGAGAAATAATGGTATCATAATAGTACTGATGAAATAGGAGGATTTATATGACTGAAATAAACTGGAAAGAATTAGTTCAAGATTATAAAAAAGATTTTTTAGAAGATTTGTTTACTTTATTAAGGATTGATAGTGTTCGTGATGACGATGCTGCAACAGAAGAATATCCTGTTGGGCCTGGTCCTGTAGAAGCGCTAAATGCCTTTTTAGAAATTGGTAAACGTGATGGTTTTGAAACAGAGAACTTTGATAACTGGGCTGGGCATATTGAATATGGAGAAGGTGAAGAACTTCTAGGTGTTTTAGGACACGTTGACGTTGTACCAGTTGGAACAGGCTGGGAAACAGATCCATTTGAACCAGTAATTAAAGATGACCGTATATATGCTCGTGGATCAAGTGATGATAAAGGACCTACAGTAGCCGCTTATTATGCATTAAAAATGATTCGTGATTTAGAGCTACCTGTGTCTAAACGTATTCGCGTCATTATTGGTACAGACGAAGAGTCTGGTTGGGGATGTATGGATCATTACCTGAAAGTAGCAGAAACACCTGATTTTGGTTTCTCACCAGATGCAAATTTCCCGATTATCAACGGTGAAAAAGGTAACGTCAGTGTACAGCTGAACTTTGGTGGCAAAAATGGTACTGGGAGTCGACTAATTTCTTTCGACTCAGGCCTACGTCCAAACATGGTTCCTCAAGATGCTGAAGCAGTTGTAGAAGTGAAAGATGGCGAAGCAACTATCAAAGCATTTGAGGCATATTTAGAAACGCAACCAGTAACAGGGAAAGCAACACTAGATGGAAAAACTGTATCGTTTGCAGTAGTTGGACAAGCTTCTCACGGTGCATCACCAGCTAATGGGATTAACGCAGCAACTTACTTAGCTGATTTCTTAAATACGTTAGATTTCGAAAAAGATGCTAAAGCCTTCTTACAAGTTATTGCAACTTACCTACATGAAAACTCAGATGGTAAGAAATTAGCTATCAATCATAATGATGAGTTGATGGGTGAGTTAACTGCGAACTTTGGTATCTTTAGATTTGAAGATGGAGCAGACAACTATGTAGATGCAAATATGCGCTTCCCACAAGGGACGGATGGTGATACAATCCTAGCTCAATTTAAAGAAACATTAAAAGAAGAAAATGTTAAAGCTGAAATTGTTGGATTAACTAAAGAACCGCACTATGTTCCAAAGGATGATCCATTAGTAGAAACATTATTGAATGTCTACCATAAGCAAACAGGACTTGAAGCACATGAAATGATTATCGGTGGCGGTACATACGGACGCTTATTAGAGCGTGGAGTAGCATTTGGAGCTATGTTCCCGGATAGTATTGATACTATGCATCAAGCAAATGAATTCATGGCAATCGACGATTTAATGCGTGCAATGGCTATATACGCAGAATCAATATATGAATTAGTCAAATAATTAAATTAAATGAAAAACCCAGACCGTAAAAGTCTGGGTTTTATTATTTAATTTATTTTAATGGTTAAGCCACGATGGTTGTTATTCATTTACCATCTCTTGATTAAATTGTAACGTTTCACCTTCGCTCAAAGCCATATGACCACCTGTATAAGGTTCACCATCTACAGTTAACAATACTTCAGTAGTGCCGTAATAGGTTGAGAGCGTATTAACAAGATTAAAGATATAGAAAAGTTCCCCAGTAGATCCTGCGTTCATTTGTTCAAACTCTTCTGAAACATCTACTTCTACAATACGATCATCATTTAAGAATAGATACTGAATGTCAGTTCCTTCTGGCAGAATGTTTATTTCTGGAAAGTTCTCATTTTGTCCTGTAAATAACTCTTCCAAAGCGACTCGAGCAGGGGCATTTGTTTCTAATTCTAATGTGGCATCGATAATGTCCATTCCCATTGCTTGATCATCTGCTACATAAACTTGTAGATTAATCGTTTCGACCGTATCTTCTTCAATTTCTCTTAGGTTTGATTCAACGACAATATCGCCGTCTTGATACTGATCAGAAACTAAACCAACACCCTCTGCATAATATCGCTTGATAATAATATCTTCTTCAATTGTTGCGGTAACTTCAATAGTTTTGTAAGTGCCAGCAGGAACGGTTATCTCATGATCCACGGAAGTAATCTCAAAAGTGGTATCGTTACTTTCCCAACTATGTCCAACTTCTAAAGGTAGTTTTAAAACGATTTCTTCTTCTTGGTCAGTTTTGAATGTTCCAATATCTGTAAAATTATCACGGAAATAGGTTTCACCCTTTTCAAATACACGTACAACTTCGTCATCACGGTATTCATAAATTTCGACTAATGCTGTTCCACCATTGAATGATGTTGTTTGATAGTAAGCATTTTGATTAAATTGAGGAAATTTTGTGTATTCAGCAAATTCATTTCCTGACCCCTCGTAATGATATGTAACATTTTCGAGTCGAGGTAACCAAGCAGTTAAGTCTTGATT
>DAIOTD010000057.1:0-8317 GCA_036752205.1 Atopostipes sp. | reverse complement strand
CCCTCTGTAACAGGTATTTCTTTAGCGGCAGTTGCTTCATCCGCTGTAATCATGCCTTCCTCAGCCATAATATCTAAAACTAAATTTCGGCGACTAGTTGCAGCTTCAACATTAGCATAAGGGTTATAGTGGTTGGGTGCTCGTGGCATAGCAGCAAACATGGCAGCTTCATGTAATTCAAGATCACTAACATGTTTGCCATAATATTCTTCGGCGGCTGTTCCCACACCATAAACGTTACTACCCATATGAATTTTATTTAAGTAGAGCGTCATGATTTGTTCTTTTGAAAGCTGTTGTTCTAATTGGATAGCTAACCAAGCTTCTTGCGCCTTACGCTCTAGAGTCTGATCTTCTTTTAAAGTAGAGAAGACAGATAGTTTAATTAACTGTTGTGTAATGGTACTTCCACCACCAACAATTTGTCCTTCTACAAGATAACCTACGGCAGCACGCGCAATACCAATAGGGTCAATACCAAAGTGTTTCTCAAATCTTTGGTCTTCGATTGCCATCAGAGCATCTCTCATAACTTGTGGATATTCATCCGCTGTTGCGAGATCACGTTCAACCCCCCCTCCTAGTGTAAAGAAGACTTTTCCGTTAATATCTACAAAGTCAGAAGAATAATTACCTCTTAAATCTTCTTGGGTTAGTTCTGGAGCATTCGAAGCGTAATATACGAATAATCCAAAACCTCCAATTAAAGCAGCTAAAAAGACCCCTAAAAAACCAAGAAGTATTTTTTTCCATAATCCTTTTTTCTTTGGTTTATTCGACTTACTTTTATTGTTTTTTCGATTTGATCGAGACATTGCTTTTTCGTCAGATTTCGACATTTCATACACCTTCTTATTTGTAACCAACAGGTGTTGATTACGTTATTTTATCTCATGTATCGTATTACAAATTTCATAAAAAGTCATCTTTTATCGCTACTCATTCATGAGCCAATCATCAATAGCTTCTAAATAAGGTATCCGTGGATTAAAGCCATATTTCAAAGCTATTGTCTTTTCTTGAATGGCTTTCAGTGGAATTGATTTTCTTCCAGTTGGTAAAAATTGTTGGTCCCACCACTCTAATAGAAAATCAGCATGCAATATGTATAGCTTATCAAGAGTAGAGAAGCGTACGATCGTAAAACAAATTCCACCATGGTCAGAACTTTTTCTCATATGTTCAATCTGATGATTGTGAAAGTTACTCAAAGGAAAAGAAGTTTTGTTTTTGGTTTCTTTTGCTTCAAAGTCTAAATAGTAACCTTTATAGACACCATTATAATCTGTTGTAGATGATTGTTGATAATAGGCTTCCGTAATTTTAGCGGCCGATCTCTTTGGGTAATCAACTTTTACAACCTGTATGGGTGTTGGCTTTTTATGAATCACCGCTTTATTGCTCGTCAGATATTGTTGATTGGTTAGGTTGATATCCTCTTCAAGAGACATACCACGGTTTCCATAATTAACTTTCGTTGGTCGTTCTTTTCGATTGTAGGAAAAAGCTTGTCCATTAGGATAACGAATGGTCAAAGAATTCATCCTCCTTTATTCATTCAAATAGTATGTTATTATAATACCAGACAAATGTACGTTCGTGAAAGGTTGAGATGTGAAATTGAATAATATTTTAATTAGTGGTTATCGGTCGTACGAGTTAAATATCTTTAATCATACGGATCCAAAATATATTTATTTAAAGAAGTTTATTAAAAACCGTCTCATTCGTTATATTGAAGAGGGAGTCGAATGGTTCGTGATTACGGGTCAGCTTGGCATTGAGCTATGGGCTGGCGAGGTCGTAATCGAGTTAAAAGAAGAGTACCCTGAAATAAATTTAGCCGTACTGTTACCCTATACTTCGTTTGGTGAAAAATGGAATGAAATGAATAAAACTTTATTTGAAGAAGTTGTCCGCCAAGCGGATTATGTAAATTATACGTCCAATAAAGATTATGATTCTCCAGCACAAATCAAATCGAATCAGATATTCTCTGTTCGGAATACAGATGGTGCTTTCCTTATATATGACACGATGATCGGGGAATCAGCTGATGGTAAACCCAAATATCTATACGATCTGATTAGGAAATATCAAGAGAATTCGACTTATGAACTAAATTTAGTTGGTTTCGAAGAAATTGAATTCTATATCCATGAGCTAACCGAATTTGAACAACAAATGGACTCAGAGCCTTTTCCACCAGAATTATAAAGCTATAGACCAAACAGACTCAATAAAGAAGACTTTAAACTTAAATGAAGTTATGGTAAAATGCTCTTATAAAGATTACCAATTGACGATGAGGTGAACAATAGTGAGAATATTAACTCAAAGAGAAATTGTGGATAAAGATTTTAATAATAAATTACGTGGTTACGATCCGGTTGAAGTAGATGAGTTTTTGGATTTAATCATACAAGATTATAAATCTTTTCAAGATGAAATTGAAGAATTAAGAGCGGATAATGACCGTTTAATTAATCAACTAGATGAAACATCTAAACAATCAGAATTCCGTGCTCAAAGTCAAAGTGCTAGTCAATCGACTGTCACAAACTTTGACATTTTAAAACGACTATCGAATTTAGAACGTCAAGTTTTTGGTTCTAAACTAGATGAAAGTGCTCTAGACACAGATACAGAAAGTAACTAAGAAGAAGAGACAGTGTAATTTATGGATAATTGCGCATCCATTTTGATGGGTGTGAGTAAAGTCCATGCTCACACAGGCTGAGATTGCCTGTAGTGTTCGTGCATACTGAAATAATAAGGTATGGTCCTTTTAATTAAGGAACGGCAGTTAAATGAGCTAAGGCTTCGGCTAAGTTCTAGTAGACTTGAAAGTGCCACAGTGACGAAACATCATTGGAAACAATGATGGTGGAACGGGTAAACCCCATGAGTGAGCAACCCAAACTAAGGTAGGGGCACTTTCTCCGCAGAATTCAATGCAGGAGAGAGGTTGTTGGTTTTCCAATGACAGACAGATAATTATCTCTGGAAGATGGCCTATCATCTTCCTAGACAGAACATGGCTTACAGTAAATTACACTCTATTAGGCTTTTGATATCCTCCCTTTTAATTATGGGAGGATATATTTTTGAAATAAAACTGAATAAGAAAATTAGAAAGGAGTGCATTTAAATATGACGAAATTTGATTTAATCGCCACTTGTGCTGCAGGTGTTGAAGCACTTGTTGGGAATGAAATGCGAGACTTAGGATATGAAGTAGAAGTTGAAAATGGACGAGTACGCTTCAAAGGTGATGAAAAAGATATTGCGAAAACGAATCTCTGGTTAAGAATTGCTGACCGTGTAAAAATTGTTGTTGGCGAATTTGAAGCAAAAACATTTGATGATTTATTTGAACAGACAAAGGCTTTACCGTGGGATACTTATATACCTATGGATGGAAAAATTCATATTAGTGGTAAATCTGTTAACTCTACTTTACACAGTGTTCCTTCGGTACAAAGTATTGTTAATAAGGCTGTTGCTGAAAGCATCAAAGAAACTTACCACAGAAGAGGCATGTTACCGGAAACGGGTGCATTATACCCAATTGAAATTAGCCTTCGTAAAGATAAAGCGTTAATTACTTTAGATACAACAGGGGACAGCTTATTTAAGCGTGGGTATCGTACTGAAAAAGGTGGAGCTCCACTTAAAGAAAACCTAGCTGCAGCATTAGTAGCCCTAACAACTTGGCGAAAGGACCGTCCTTTTGTTGACCCAACATGTGGATCAGGGACAATTGCTATTGAAGCAGCATTAATCGGCCAAAATATCGCACCAGGCTTCAACCGTTCATTCTTATGCGAAGATTGGGAATGGATGTCAGAAGATATGTGGGAAGAAGTTCGAGAAGAAGCAGATAGCCAAATGGACTACGATGCTGAATTAGATATTTTAGGTTTCGATATTGATGAAACAATGGTTAAAATCGCTGAACGTAATGCATTAGCAGCTGGAGTTGCACACAACGTCACGTTTAAACAATTGGCAGTAAAAGACTTCACGACGGATAAAGACTTTGGTATTATGATTTCGAATCCACCATATGGTGATCGTATGGGGGAAGAAGAAGCTGTTCAAAGACTTTATCGTGAAATGGGAGATGTTTTTAGACCACTAAAAACTTGGAGTAAATATATTATTACAAGTGATTTAGACTTTGAGAAACACTATGGTGAACGAGCGACCAAAAAGCGTAAGCTTTATAACGGAACAATTCGTACAGATTACTTCCAATACTGGGGTAAGCGCAACAAATAAAGGTTCAAATTCCCTTAAAGTCTGCTCTTGACTTTAAGGGTTTATTTTTTGAATTTGATTGAAAATAAGGAGTTTGATTAAAAGTGAGTGTTTTTAAAGATTTAAAAAAATATCGAAAAGGCTTACTCATTGTATTTTTGCTTACTTTTGGAAATGCAATAGGAGAATTGTTTTTACCTTTCCTCCTGTCGATTATAGTAGATGAAGGGATAGCTTACGGGGCAACGGACGTTGTTTTAAAAATAGGATTAATAATGATCATTGTAACCTTAATTACTGCATTTGTACGGTCTTCAGCTTCCTATTTCTCTGCTAAAAATGCTATGGGCTTTGCACATGATTTACGAAATCGAATATTTAATAAAGTAAATGCTTTAACCTTTGACGAAACGGAACAATTTGGAATCTCTTCACTCATTACACGCACGACGAATGACGTTGATAATATTGAACAGTTTGTTTTAATCGCTCAAAGACCATTATTACGTGCACCGTTACAATTTTTTGGCGGTTTATTGATGGCATTTTTAGCTCATGCCCAATTAACGTTAATTGTCTTAGCCATTTTACCGCTTATATTTTTGATTATTTATGTCATTTTTAGGAAAGTATTCCCTCTATTTCCAAAACTACAAAATTCTCTTGACCAAATTAATCAGTTGATGCGACAAAGACTAACGGGTCTGAAAGTTATCCGTGCATTTAGTCGAAATGAGTTAGAGGAAGAGACCTTTGCTCAAGCGAATAAAGAGTACTATCAGCATTCATTAGATATAAATAATGTCTTAAGAACAAGTAGGCCATTACTAACCTCTATTGTCGGTATTACGATTGTCCTTTCCGTTTACATAGGATCTGGTTTTATTCAAGATGGGACGTTAGAGATAGGAACCTTAATGGCTTTTATTCAGTACACTACGCAGATGTTACATGGGCTAACGATGTTCGCACATTTAATGACCATCTTCCCGCGCACAACAGCTTCTGTGCAAAGAGTTGAGTCCGTATTAGACTATCCATCACGAAAAGTAGGAGGAGAAGTCGAGTTAGAAAAATCAATTAATCGTATCGAAGCAAAGAACTTATCATTTACCTATCCTAACGCCAATACGCCTGCTTTAGAGCACATTAACTTTGAAGTGAACAAAGGACAGGTACTTGGTATCATTGGTGGTACAGGGGCTGGAAAGAGTACTTTATTAAAGCTGTTAATGCAATTTTATGATCCGACAGATGGAGTATTAACCTTAAATAACCAAACCATTGAAAAGTTAAATCCAGAAAGTGTCCGTCACTTAGTTTCTTACGTACCACAACAAAATTTCTTTTTCACGGATACGATTCGAGGGAATATGCATTATAGTAATCCAGCAGTTGACGACAACAAGGTGATGGAGTATCTCGAAACAACTCAATCCGATTACTTTCTCACTGGACCTTCACCACTGGAACGTAAAGTCATTCGAGGTGGACAAAACTTTTCAGGAGGACAGCGTCAACGATTAGCATTAACTCGGGCTTTAGCTAGAGAAGCCAGTGTCTATATTTTTGATGACTCTTTCTCAGCTTTAGACTATCGAACGGATTATGAAATTCGACAGAATCTAAGTAGCTTATTAAATGATGCTATTACAATCGTTGTGGCACAACGAGTCTCAACCATTCGTCATGCCGATAACATTTTAGTGCTAGATGACGGTAAAATGGCTGCATATGGGAGTCATGATGAATTAATGCAGTCAAGTGAACTGTATAAGGAAATCGTTTCATCACAAGCACAAGAGGAGGAGACGACTCATGAAGAATAATCAATATAGTACTCTTTCATCTATGCGCAGATTATTAACTTATTTAAAAAATTATCGATTCGTCTTGACTTTATCGGTTCTTTTTACAGTTATTGTTACAATTATTCAGATTTTAACACCGGTATTATTAGGAACGATTGTCAATCATCTGCAAAATAGTTTAACAGATGCCGCTACAATTGATCGATCGTTTATCATTCGTATCGTGGCCATTTTAATTGGTCTATATATCATACTAGCGATATCGGATGTAATAAAAGAACGCAGTCTCGTGTACTTAGCTGAAACTTTAACTCGTGATATGAGAAAAGAAGTATCAACGAAGATTAAGAAGATTCCTTTATCTTATTTTGATGGCCAATCGACTGGAGATTTAATTAGTCGTACGACGAATGATATTGCGAAAATCGGAAATAATATTCAGCTCAGTGTGAGTCAGATTTTTAGTAGTCTCCTATTAACCACCGGTATAATGATTATGATGTTTGTCATATCATGGGAATTAGCGATTGTTTTCTTATTAACTGTGCCACTCAATTTCTTTGCTGTACGTTTTATTACCAATCACACGCGTTCTTATTTTGCGGACAAATCGAGTCGTTTAGGTAAAATGGTCGGGTATGTAGAAGAAACTTTCACAGGGACGGATTTAATTAAAGCGTTCAATTACATCGAACAATCGAATAGTGACTTTGGTCTGATCAACCGTAATTTATACGATGTTTCATGGCGAGCTAGTTTCATGTCCGGTATTTTATTACCTGTTATGACCTTTATTGGAAATCTTGCCTATGTCTTAATTGCGATAGTGGGTTCTGTATTAGTCATCGCTAGTCGTGTACTGATTGGAGATATTCTTGCCTTCATTCAATATGCTCAAGACATCCGAAGACCGTTAGAGACGATTGCTGAAATGGCTAATACCTTACAAGAAACGATTGCTTCTTCTAACCGTGTATTTGAATTTCTAGATGCGCCAGAAGAAGTAGAAGTGGATAAACAAAAAATTGAATCACCAATTGAAACGATTTCGTTTGAGGCAGTTGATTTTGCTTATGAAGAAGGAAAAAATGTCATTAAAAACTTAAATTTAGACGTTCATCAAAATGAAACCATTGCAATTGTAGGGCACACAGGTGCTGGAAAGTCGACGCTGATTAATTTACTGTTACGCTATTATGACGTTTCAAGTGGTTCAATACGCATAAACGATATTAATATAGAGACGGTCACACGAGATAATTTACGTCAATACTTTGGAGTCGTTTTACAAGATCCGTGGTTAATACAAGGTTCGATTCGAGATAATATTCAATATGGGAATGCGAATGCATCTGAAGAAGATATTGTGAAAGCCGCGAAACAAGCACATGCTCACCACTTTATTTCAGCCTTACCAGATGGTTATTTAACCGATATTAATGAAGAAGGAACGAATATTAGTCAGGGACAGCGTCAGTTACTAACTATTGCGCGAGCTTTTGTAAGTGATCCTGAAATTTTAATTCTAGACGAAGCGACTTCATCTGTCGATACTCGTACAGAGCAGTTGATTCAGAAAGCCATGGCGAACTTAATGGTTGGACGAACAAACTTCGTCATTGCTCATCGACTATCAACAATTATTGATGCGGATATGATACTGGTCATGGATAACGGTAAAATTGTCGAAAAAGGATCGCACGAAGAATTACTAAGAAATAATGGAACCTATGCAGAATTGTATTATAGTCAGTTTAAAGAATAAAAGAAAATTATTTAATTAAGTTAATACTATTTGTATTTCTAATGAGTTGTTGCTATACTTTTTTTGCGAGTGAGTTTTAGCATAAAATATACATTCAATTTAAGGGAGGTGTACCAAATGTTTAAATTACAAAAACTAATTATAAATAACGGTACCCTTCCTTTAATCAAATAGATTAAATTCTTTTGAAGCTGCGATGGTAGATGGCTTTTAAGAAACTTGCAATTAATTATTATTAAAATGCAGTCTATTTCCTTTTAGGGGAAATAGGCTTTTTTTGTGCATCCATAAAACTCGACCTATTAGTTTGGAAGGGCCCGTATCTCAAGGAAGAGGCTAAATTATGCATAAAAATAAAGATTATGGTTTGACAACTTTCATTGCGAACAAAAAAATAGAGTCTAATAATATTGGTAGAATTATTAAGCAAACAAATCATACGTATACTGTAGCAACAAAATCTAAAATAGTTGAGCAC
>DAIOTD010000056.1:0-8759 GCA_036752205.1 Atopostipes sp. | reverse complement strand
AAAAAAGAGCACCCGCTTGTTAGCAGGTGCTCCATTATCCTAAAATAATTCTAGGCGTTTTCTATAAAAAATACGTAGTACTTTTAGTAAGATACTTCTGGATTCTGAACTTAGATTTGTAAATTCAATAATAATACGTGGAATCTTCTCTAAGTGGAAGTGTCTATCGCCAAAAATATAATCTTCCTCACCATCTCCGATAACCTTAAATAAAGCTTCTGAAAAATGCTCTAACTCATCGATGCTCAATTCATCATAAACTTGACTGATTAACTCTTGGATTTGTAAAGCACTATCCGTTAGTTCACTTGGCACAAATTCATTTCCTTGAACCTCCCAAGAGAAAAGATCATGTTGCCGCGAGTCGCTTGCTTGGCTATAAACGATTAGTTGTTCTTCCAACTTATGCATCAATAATCCAATGATTGCATCTTGTGGAACGTAAGATTTAATTTTATCAACAATGTTTTTGTAATGATTATTTTTTAGTAAACTCTTACGAAAACCTGGACTATCAAAACTATAAATCTTATCAAGATATTTTTGCCTATCTGTCTCGATAAAAATTGCCCCATAGATAGCTAAATTTCCTCCCTTGGAATGCCCTCCAATTGATACAGGGTAAGGATACTGTTCGAAGTGTTCTTCTAGAACCTCGGCTGCTAATCGTTGAGATGGTATTTGTGGTAGATAGCTCATTTGCAAATCTTCTTTCCAAGACAAACTACGCAAGTCCGTACCTTCAAATGCAATAAATAAAGGCAAACCATTGTAGTGAAAGATTGTCGCACCAAATTGTGACTCATCCTCTACCGAGAAATGTTTGATGTCTCTTTTTATTAAGATATCTTTGAACCGTTTAGAACTTCCTGCTAGCGTTAAAGCTTCATAAGCTTTTTTGTGCAACAGATAACCTGTCGGCATAAAAACTTCACGATCCGCTTTGTCCCATAATTCAGCTGCTAAATGGATAGTTAATTTATCGGAAGCTAAGGCCTCATCCGCTAACAAGTTAAAATCAATATATGAAAAACCGGATAAAATAAGTGCATCTATTTCGTTAAATGGATCTTGTTCAAACGTTAAGTCGCCTCGCCAATAAATATAATCCAATGCTGTGTTCATTGATATCCTCCTTACCTATCATATTAGTTGCTTGTTTTATTCTCCAGATAAATCAGGTGCAATAAAAACTCCGACAATATCTGGTCCTGAATGAGCGCCGATTACACTTGTTAAAAGATGCGTATCAATTTCTCGACCAGGATAAACCTCTTCTAGTTGTGACTTAATTTCAGCTGCCATTTCTGGAACGTTTCCGTGCGCGACATCTAGATGAAAAGGATAATCTAAATCAGCCGTATACTCTTTTACTAACTCAATTAATCTTTTGTTCACGCGTTTAGAAGTTCGTACTTTCTCAATCACTTCAAAGCCCTTTTCTTCGTGTGCTTCAATAGCTAGAATAGGTTTAATTTTAGCTAGTTTCGCAACTGTACCAACCACCGAAGGTACTCGACCACTTTCAACTAAATGGTCTAACGTGTGAACTGAAGCAAATGCTTTAGACTGTCCTCTTAAAAAATCTAGTCTACTCGTAATTTCAGGAATAGTATGTCCTTGATCAACCATTCGTTTTGCTTCTTTTACGAGGTACCCTGCCGGCATGGATACTAATTGCGTATCATAAACAGTTATTTCAACGGAATCAAATTCTCTTCCGATTAAAGTTAACGTTTGAATCGTCCCCGAAACATTCGATCCTAAATGAATGCTTAATATCTCATCATAAGACTCGCTTAGTTCTTTGTATAATTCAATTGCTGTACTCGGTAAGGGTTGTGCAGTTGTTGGAATGTTCTCAGCTGTGTTCATCGCTTCATAAAATGCAGAAGCTGACATTTCATAACCATCTTTATAGCTTTGTCCATCAATGGTTATTTCAATCGGCAGTAAATAAATTCCCATTTCCTCCGCCATTTCGGGGGTAATGTTACATGCCGTGTCGGTAACTATTGCAATCGTCATTCATATTCTCCTTGTATTTCAATTTTTACTCAATACACTCCTTCATAATAGCACGTTTAAAATGATATTTTTAGCGATATTCATGAAACAACTATGAAGGTTATATGATTCTTTCACTATCCATTTCAATTAAAAAAGTGCCAATCCAAAACAGATTAGCACCTCTGACTTCATTATTTTCCAATTTCAAATGTATACTTGTGCCCTTGGGTCAAACTGTGATAGAAGCCTTCTCCTTCATACAAATGGAAGACTTGTACATTTTGACGTTCAGACTCATCTGGGTAAACTTGTTCGACATATGGATTATCTTTCAGGACTTCTTCTAATCCTTCTTTTCCGAGGTCCTTCACTCTACCTGTCATTCGAATGACTTGTATTAAGTAACCCTCTTCTTTATAACCTGTGATGGCGACTTTCTGATTGGCTTGTAGTTGTTTATAGAAGTCTGTTTTAGGGCTCGTCATGAAAAACACCCCGTTTTCATTCGCAACTCCCATATTGATATGTCGCGCATGAGGTTGACCGTCTTCATCGACTGTTGAAACGACTGCGATCTTCATGTCATCTTGTAAAATTTGCATAATATCGTTAATTTTCATTCTTCCCGCTCCCATCTTATGATTTTACTCGTTTATTTTGTTTATTATACCAGATAAGATGAACAGCTGCTTATTTTTTCGTCTAAAAAAAGCAAGTATCCCACCACTTTGGATAATGAGATACTTGCTTCTATTACTATGATCTGTCCATTAAATAGGTTTCCGTTTCGGTCCAATAGAAATGATCTAGTATTTTATTGACTCGGGGAATAAACCCTTCTGAGTATAAAGGATCAGAGTTAATCGTCACCAAGAAATATTCACCTTCATGCTCACCTAACATAGCATGCACGGTTTCGTCTTCTGTGTGATATTCACGCAGAGACCAGTCAAATAAGTTCTGATTCTCATCAATTTCTTCCATACCCTGCATACGTTCTACAAAGTCACTGTTTTCATCTTCAAGCGTTGGCTCTTCCGTGACGTCATCACCAAAAAGAAAAACTTCTAGGTTAATGTCGTCATTTCGTTCTCCGTCATAATTTACAATGAATTGGTACGATTCACCTTCTACACTATCTTGTTCTTCTATAACGAAATCTTCCGGTACATAGGTTAAAAATTGAGCTTCTGAATTATGATATCGCTCCATCACAATCGTTTCTTCCATGCCTTCAATTTCGATCGTTTCTTCAATTTGCTCTGGAAATTCAGCCAGCTCATTCTCATCTAATTCTGAATCAGATGTATCTTCTTGATTATCTGTATCCGGTTTTTCTGTCTCTTGTTCCGTATCGGGTGTTTGAGTTACAGGCGTTTTGGGTTCGTCAGATGCACAAGCAACCAAACCAGCTGCCACAAATAACATTAAATATTTCTTGCTTTTCATCATCGTTCTCCTCCTATTGCTTCACGGGTAATTAAAGAGAGCTTTTGAGAACATTTCTACACCTTTATTTTAAAGGGGATGTTAATTGTGTGCAAATAATACAGTTTAATGTGTCATTATTTCTGTTTTTTTTACTCGACTAAAAGAGATGATATTTTTCAAGGTGATCTTTTAAATATTTGCTGCTACAATGATCTAAAGGCTTACGAGAGGTGATGTGTATGTTAGATGATTCTAGACAAAACTTTGAGAATCAGCTCGATCAATCTTTAAAATATGGCTTTATCCATAATATTAAGCATCGGAATAATCTCTATGCACCCAAAGTTCTTACCAATAATCCGCAAACAGGCGAATACATATTAACCGAATTGCAAAACGAATTGAAAAAGGCCAAAGCTTTCTCCATTCACGTTGCTTTCGTGACAACGGCGGGTATCGGAATGTTAAAAACACAGTTAGCAGACTTTGCTTCCAGAGGTGGGAGCGGAAAATTCTTAGTCTCCCCTTATTTAGGTTTCAACGATCCTGCAGCTTTACAGGAACTTTTGAAATTAAGGAACATAGAAGTACGAATGACACAAGAAGAAGTGAAATCCCATGCGAAAATCTATATTTTTGAGCATTTAAAAGAACAAACCGTGATTGTAGGGAGCTCAAATTTAACCCACTCTGCATTGAAATTAAATTATGAATGGAATGTAAAGTTAACCTCGACAGACAACGGGGAATTAATACAACGAACCCAAAAAGATTTTGATGACTTATGGGCTACTTCCATTCCATTAACACTCGAGTCTATTCAAACTTACGCGACTAATCGACCTAAACGAATCCAGTCAGAGTTCATTACAGAAACCTTTGATAAGCAACAGCCAGATTATCCAATTATTAAACCCAATACCATGCAACGTGAGGCGGTCGAGGCCATAAAAAACATGCGTCTTGCAGGGGCTGAACGTGCTCTTGTCATTAGTGCTACCGGAACTGGAAAAACTTTCTTAGGGGCTTTTGACGTAAAACAAGCCAAGCCAAAGCGGATGTTATTTCTCGTGCACCGCGAACAAATTTTACGAGATGCTGAAGACTCCTTTAATCAAGTAATTGGATTTGATGAAGGTGAATCTTGTATTTATCGTAGTGGTATTGACTTGTCTAATAAGCGGTATGTATTTGCAACCGTTCAATCATTATCGAGACAAAGTAATTTGAATACGCTAGATCCAGAATTATTTGATTACATTTTAATTGATGAGGTCCACCATGCAGCAGCTCATACGTATCAGCGCATTATGAACTATTTTAATCCTGATTTTTTCTTAGGTTTAACGGCTACTCCCGAACGAACAGATGGTCAAAATATTTATGAGTTGTTTGATTACAATGTTGCTTATGAAATACGCCTTCAAGAAGCACTCGCTGAAGACATGTTAACACCCTTTTTATATTACGGGGTTTCTGAGATGCGGCGTGAAGATGGTGAATTAATCGATGAGAAGGAAGATTTTTCACGGTTAGTCACAAAAGAGCGCGTCAATCATATATTAGAAAAAGTACGCTATTATGAAATAAGTGCCGAACAAACAAAAGGATTAATTTTCTGTTCAAGGAATCAGGAAGCCGAGGAATTATCTCATGAACTAAATAGACGTGGTCTGCGTACTGTTGCCTTATCCGGTAGCGATTCACAAGATGTTCGTGAACAAGTTGTAAAGCAATTAGAGGATGGCCAGTTAGATTACATTCTGACAGTCGATATTTTCAATGAGGGAATCGATATTCCTAGTCTGAATCAGATTGTGATGCTCAGAAATACCCAATCGAGCATCGTTTTTATCCAACAGCTTGGTCGTGGTTTGCGTTTGTATCCAGATAAACAAGTGGTCACCATCATTGATTTCATCGGCAACTATAAAAACAATTATCTAATTCCCATTGCTTTATATGGTGATAAATCTTACAACAAAGATAATTATCGACGAACAGTTAATCAGCCCCAACAAATTTCGGGGATTACTACTGTAAACTTTGAGGAAGTCGCACAACAACAAATTTTAAATTCCATTACTCAAACTAAGCTATCTAGTCTAGCGAATCTAAAGTCTGAATTCTTAGAGTTGAAAAATAAATTAGGGCGCACACCACTACTCTTCGATTACTACCGTGAACGTAGCCTAGATCCGATCGTTTTTTTCGAAGATAGTCGATTCAAGCATTACGGTGATGTGATTCATAAGTTTGAAAAAGGCAAAGGGCATTATCAATTATCGAACGATGGTAAAACAGGTATGCTACGAATGATTGCTTTTGAGCTACTCAATGGGAAACGACCACATGAATTATTATTATTGAAGTTATTGATACAAGAGCGCCGACCGATTACGCGAAAAGAATTTTTAAAACACTTAGACCAATATAATGTATTGCATTCTGACGCATTGATTCTATCCGTTGAACGAGTCTTGACGTATGCATTCTTTCAAAAGCAAGCGCGAGAAAAGTATGGTCACCCATTAATCGAGGTCGAAAATGGCTTTTATAAACTATCTCGAGCATTTACAGATGCTTTAAATGACCCTGATTTTTATGAATTAGCAGTTGATTCGATTAAAACAGGACTAGCTCGTTCGAAAAAATATCGTGCCGGTTACACATTAGAGGGCTTACAAGTTGGTGAGAAGTATTCGCGTAAAGATGCACTTCGTCTTCTCCTTTGGGATCATGATGAAAGTTCTACTGTATATGGCTATCGGATTAAACACCAAACTTGTCCGATATTTATCAATTACCATAAAAATGATGACATTAGTGATACGACAAAATATGGGGATGAATTTATAAATGAAAGTTTACTCCATTGGTATTCAAGGTCAAATTTAACAAAGAAGTCAAAAGAAGTACAAAACATTATGAATTCGAATGAATTAGATATTGGTCTTCATATTTTCGTGAAGCGAGAAGAAAGTGAGGGAACAGAATTCTACTATATGGGGCCTGCGCATTATATAGCTGATTCTGCGGATGATCATGAAATTGGCGACGTAGATAATAAAGCTCCCGTTGTAACAATGGATTTAGCACTCCAACAACCAATGCCCTATCAATTGTTTCAATATTTAGTGCGTGAAGATTAACTAAAAAGTCCTTATCGGCTAGCTTTAAACTAGCTGATAAGGACTTGTGCATTATTATCTTAAAACTTTAACCAATGCTTTCGCTGCTGGAATATCAACTGGAGCCCAATCGATGTTTTTCAGTTCATCGGCCGTTACCCATTTTCCATCACTATGTTCTTCTAAGGTTATTTGGCCCGAGATGATTTCAGCTGTGTAAACCTTTAATTGAACCGTACCAAAATCATAGTCATAAGATGCTTCGTTTATATAATCTAAAATGTTAATAGTGACACTTAACTCTTCTTTTATTTCACGAATAAGAGCTTCTTGTTCTGTCTCATTCGCTTCAACCTTACCTCCTGGAAACTCCCACATACCAGGTAGAGTCATCTGGTTACTACGTTGCATCACAAGAACTTTATCTTCTTTAATAATAGCCGCACCGACAACTTCGATTATCTTTTTCGTCATCTTTTAAATCTCCTCATTTACATTGTTGCATCAACCATAGCATATTTCAGGAATTTTAAAAAGATCCGATACGTTGTTTCTTTAACCCTTTAATGGAATCTCAGACTTAATTACATCCAATAAACCAGCTACATTTTCAGAGTTTTCAAGTGTCATAATCGGACTTTCAGTTAGGCCGTTAACCAGACAATCGACTACATGGCGTATCTCCCCATAAAAGTCATCCACTCGATAAGGTACTTCTACTGATTTCATCGTCTCTTCTGTTTGTAGGATATAGCTTGTTGGACGATGGAAATTCGGAACGGTTATCATCCCTTTTGTTCCTCGAATAATGGCTTTTGTTTCGGTCTCTCGGTCGAATGCCGATTCTAAAATAACTTCTACATTTCCAGACGTTAAATGCGCATTCACATATACTTCTACCGTCTCTTCATGCATTTCATACTCCAGTCCGTTTAATTCAAAGGATTCTACTGTGAAATCTTCAATGAAAGAGGCATTATAGATGCCCATATCCAGTAAACACCCACCTTGAACGGGCTCATAGTAATAGCCGCTATCTTGGACTGGAAAGACTCGACAAAGAGACGTATAGACGCCGATAACCTCACCTATTTCACCAGCTTCGACTAAGTTTCTCACTTCAACATAAGCCGGTGTAAAGCGACTTTTCATCGCCTCCATAAAGAACAAATTCTTTTCTTTTGCTAGCTCCGAAATTTCTTTCATGTCATCCAGAGACAAAGTTGCTGGCTTCTCACACAACACAGCTTTTTTTGCATCGAACGCTTTCTTGGTCCACTCTAAATGATATTTGTGTGGTAAAGCAATATAAACCACATCAATAGTTTCATCCGCTAATAACGCATCATAACTCCCATAAGCCATTTCACATGGATGCTCTGCTTTAAAGGCTTCAGCTTTTTCTATCGTCCGATTCGCCACAGCATATAATGTAGCACCCTCTATGTTCTCTAAACTATCCGCAAAACGGTGTGCGATATTTCCGGCACCTATTATTCCCCATTTGATCATGTCATCCATCCTTTGTTTTTTGTCTATTCGATTATACAACAGAAATAGACGTTTTTAACTATTAGAGATATACTTGAGTCGATTATATTTACCGAGAGGACGGTTTAAAATGGCTTTTGATTTCAAAAAAGAATTTAAAGAATTATATGCACCAAAGACGAAACCAAGTATTATTGATGTGCCGAAGATGAAATTCTTAGCTGTTCGGGGAAAAGGAAACCCAAATGCTGAGGAGGGTGAATATAAACAATCCATTGAGTTGCTCTATCCAATCGCTTACACGATTCGTATGAGTTATAAAGGTGATTACAAGATTGATGGGTATTTTCCGTTTGTGGTGCCACCTCTTGAAGGATTCTGGTGGATAGATGATTTAAAAGGGATGGATTACGACAGAAAAGATGAACTCAACTTCGTATCATTGATTCGTATGCCGGACTTTGTGACCCAAAAAGATTTTGAGTGGGCAATTGCCGAAGCGACAAATAAAAAGAAGATGGATTTTTCAACAGTAGAATTCCTGACTTACGAAGAAGGACTCGCTGTTCAATGTATGCATATTGGTCCTTATGATGACGAGCCGAAAACCACTAAAAAAATGACTGAATATGCAATTCAAGAAGGTTACGAAATAGATATTTCAAACACACGTTACCATCATGAAATCTATATCAG
>DAIOTD010000055.1:0-8897 GCA_036752205.1 Atopostipes sp. | reverse complement strand
AGTATTGATAAAATTGGGCAACAACTCAAAGAACACTATCAATCTGTTTTATAAAATTGAATAAACACTTTAGACTAGAGACTCGCCTTATTTCATTTATAATAAGGAAGAGTCTTTTTATATTAACCAAGAGAATGTAGGAGAATATATATTGAAAATATTAATTGATGCGGATGCCAGTCCCGTTAAACAAGAAGTGATTTCACTGGCAGAGCAATATGGATTAGAAGTTATCCTTGTTTCAAGCATTGCCCACTACTCAACCGAAACTCATCCTGACTTTGTTAAAATCGTTTACGTTGAAAAAGGGGCTGACCAAGCTGACTTTAAAATCGTTCAACTTGCTCGAAAAGGGGATATTATTGTTACACAAGATTATGGTTTAGCTTCTTTGTTGTTACCGAAAGGCTGTCACGTTATCCACCACAAAGGCCAATTATACACAACGGATAACATTGACCAGTTATTACATCAACGCCATTTCAGTGCAATGCAACGAAAAAGTGGGCAGCGTACAAAAGGCCCGAAACCCTTCACTCAAGAAGATCGCCAGGCCTTCAAAGCCTTTTTAAATGACTTCTTACAAGAGATTCCTGAAACATAATCCAAAATGACACTACGATGCGATTTCTTATGCTAAAATAAATAAATGAATACTGTTTATAAAGAGGTGAATAACATGTCTTATATTGAAGTAAAAGATGAATATAAATTTTATGGTAAAGGTGATACACGGATTGCCGCGAATGATGGTATCAGTTTTGGAATTGAACAAAATGAGTTTGCGATTATTGTTGGCCCAAGTGGTGCTGGAAAGTCTACGCTACTAAACATATTAGGTGGAATGGATAAGCCCAGTCGTGGGAAAGTTTTAATTGATGGCACGGATATTGCCCAATTTAACGAAAAGCAATTAACAAATTATCGTCGTGAAGATGTCGGATTTATTTTCCAAAACTATAACTTAATTCCAAACTTATCTACCTTAGAGAACGTTGAAATGGCGACGGAACTCGCGAAAAATCCACTCGATCCTGTAAAGGTAATTGAAGGTGTTGGCCTGAGCCATCGTATGGATAATTTCCCTTCCCAACTTTCGGGTGGAGAACAACAACGGGTTTCAATTGCAAGAGCCTTAGCTAAACGTCCGAAACTGCTTCTTTGCGATGAGCCGACTGGAGCACTTGACTATCAAACGGGTAAACAAGTTCTCGCCTTATTACATGAAGCGAAACACAAGTACAATGCGACAGTTGTGCTGATTACCCATAATCGAGCGATTACAGCAATGGCTGACCGCGTGATTGATATTAGTGATGCAAAAGTAAAATCAAATACAGTAAATGAAAACCCTACTCCAATTGCGGATATTGAATGGTAACGTTACGAATGAGAAAGGAGGCCAAGCATGAATTATAAAGCACTTTGGAAGGATACATTTCGTGAAATTCCAAAATCAATTATGCGTTTTTTAGCAATCCTGATTATTATTTTTCTAGGCGTTGGCTTCTATGTTGGAATCAGCGCGACAAGTCCAGATATGATTTCTACGGTTGATGAATATTTTAAAGAAACGAACTTAAGAGACTTCCATGTCCAGTCGACTTATGGGTTAACCGATGATGATATCAACGCTCTGAATGACATGAATGATGTCACGACAGTAGGACAGTACGCTTATGACTTTTATGTTGAGGACTACAATCAGACTATCCGTTTATATAGTTACGATGCGGATAACGGACAAGCTATCAACAAATATCGATTGGAGACTGGCCGCTTACCCGAAAAATCCGGTGAAATAGCCTTAGATACACGCGAAATCTTTTTATCCGGTGTTGAAATTGGTGACCAGATTACCCTTGCTACAGGTGAAAGTAATGGTGAGCCCGAGGAACACTTAACCCAACAGACATTTGAAGTCGTTGGATTCGTTAACACACCTCTTTATATCACCCATGCTAGTCGAGGATTTACGACAATTGGTGGTGGGACATTAGCAGGTTTTGGCGTCATTTTAGAAAGTGATTATGACACAGACTTTTACTCAGAAGCGAATCTTGTCATTGATGGGAATAAAAATTTCGAAGTTTTCTCAGATGAATACGAAGCATTTGTTGATCCATATGATGAAAAGTTAACTGATCTATTAAGTGAACGAGCAAGCATTCGCACAACGACCATTCTAGAAGATGCTCAAACTGAAATCGATGATGGATGGACTGAATTAGAAGAAGGCGAGCAAGAATTAGCCGATGCGGAACAGGAATTAACGGATGCACGAGCCGAACTAGATGATGGTTGGGCTGAATACCAAGATGGACGAGCAGAATTTGAAGCTGAAATAGCGGATGCCGAAGCTGAAATTGACCGTAACGAAGTAGAGTTACAACAAACGATACAAGATTTAAAAAACCAGCGACAAGACTTAATTAATCAACGCGCTGACTTACAAGCGCAACTCGACGAATTAAATGCCTCGGAACCAGAAATCAATGCAGCCTTAGATGAACTGGATTCACAAGAAGCTAATCTTATGACAACTCGCGCACAACTTATAGAAGTTCAGGATGGGTTAAACGAATTAGATACCCAAATGGAACAAGTTGAAGCTGCAGGATTCGAATTAGAAGAAGCTTTTTTAGCAGCAGATACAGATGAAGAAGCTGAAGCAATCGGTGTTCTAATTGCAGAAAACGAAATGGCTCAAGCTACAATTCGTCAGCAACGCGAACAAATTGAACAAGCATTTGATACACCTGGATTAACAGTTGCTCAAGTACAGGGGCAAATTTCAGCAATCGATAGCGGACTGTCAGAAATAACAGAAACTCGAACTGAATTGGAAACAACATTGAGTACTGGACGTGACCAACTAAGAGATGGAATCAACCAAATCACAGCCGGTATAGCTCAGTTAGATGAAGGACTGGAACAAGCGAATGCAGGTTATGATGAAATCGAAGAAGCAAGAAATCTGCTAGAAACTGAAACCATAGAGGCCCAGACAGAATTAGATGATGCCTTAAGAGAGCTCGAAGAAGCGGAAGTTGAGTATACAGATGGTTTAGCGACATTTGAAGAAGAACGCGAAACCGCGCTCGACGATTTAGCTGAAGGACGTGCCGATTTAGAAGAAGCTGAAGCTGACTTGGCTGAATTAGAAGACCCTGATTACTTTTCAACAAGACGATCTGAGGACAATACGTATATTGAATACAAAGACAATACCGATCGTCTAGCGATTATCGCTGCAGTATTCCCAGTGTTTTTCTTTTTAATCGCGATTTTCATTTCATTCACAACCATGACTCGAATGGTCGACGAAGAACGAGAGTTTATTGGGATTATGAAAGCTTTAGGTTATCCAAACCGAAAGATTTTAACGAAGTTTATTACTTACTCTGTCCTTGCAACAACTTTAGGAACCGTTCTTGGTTTAATTGCTGGCTATACATTGATTCCAATGCTGATTTTCTTTGCTTACGGATCCATGTATAACTTACCGAGCGTACATTTGAAACAATATACGACATACACGATTATCGCAACCGTCGCTGCCTTTGCTTCCACAGTAGGTGCTAGTTTGTTTGCTGTCAGACACTCATTAAAGAGTAATGCGGCCACTTTACTACAACCAAAGGCACCAAAGAGTGGTACCCATATTTGGTTAGAAAAATTCCCGTTTATTTGGGAACGACTCAGTTTTAATTATAAAATTACCTTCCGAAATGTTTTCCGTTACAAGTCACGCATGTTTATGACAATATTCGGAGTTGCTGGAAGTACTGGATTAGTCTTAACAGGCTTTGGTATATCGGATTCTATTTCTAGTATTCCAGATACGCAATATACTGAGCTAAACCACTTCCAAGCTTATGTCGCATTGAATACGACATCCAGCGAGGAGGAGTTAGAGCAGTATCTCGAACGCGTAGAAGAAAACGAAGAAATAACCGATTCCATCCTAACTTTCCAAGAAAGTATCACGATTGAACGTGATGACGTGAATACACAAGAAGGAACCATTTTTGTGCCGATGGAACCGAATCAGTTAGAAGAGTTTGTAACCTTAAGACATTTTGATACAGGTGAAATCTACACCCTTGATGATGCTGGCGCTTATATTACACAAAAACTAGCCCAGCTCTTCGATATTGGTGTAGGTGATACCCTTCCAATCTTAAATGCTGATGACGAGGAATGGACTGTTGAAGTAGCGGGAATTGTAGAGAATTATGTTGGTCACATAATTTATATGTCCCCTAACTATTATGAATCAGTCACGACTTCTGGTGAAATAGAACCGTCCTTACAGCTGGTTAAGTTCGATACAGATGCAGTGGATCAAAATGACATTGGTCGTCAATTGATTGAAGAAGATACAGTGGCTGGCATTACTTATGCGACAGATGTGTATGATGCCTTCTCAGATACATTGAGTAGTTTAGACTTAATCACTCAAATCTTAGTTGTGGCTGCGGCAGCCCTAGCCTTTATCGTTCTATACAACTTAACGAATATCAACGTTTCCGAACGTGAACGTGAGTTATCTACGATTAAAGTACTTGGCTTCCATGACTTTGAAGTCACGATGTATATTTACCGAGAAAATATTATCTTAACCTTTTTAGGTATCTTATTTGGTTGTTTATTTGGAACAGTGCTACAACGATTCATTATGACCACAATGGAAGTCGATTCACTCGTGTTTGGAAAAGTCATTCATATGAGTAGTTACCTTTACTCTATTGTGCTCACGATAATCTTTACCCTAATTGTAATGGTTGTTATCCATTTCCAACTTAAGCGAATTGATATGGTTGAAGCACTAAAAGCAAATGATTAATGTGATACAAGAATAACATTCCCCTTAGGCTACCAGAGCCCTTTAGGGGAATTTTTTTGTCTTTCTGTATGATTAGAATGAAAAAGCCTCCCCATCACAGTATGACAGGCAGGCCTTTGTTGAATGCTATTATTTTACGATGTTTTGAGGGTTACCTTCGATGAATTTCACGACGTTGTCGAATGCAATATGTGCACGAGCAACCATTGATTCATCCGTTAAATAAGCAACGTGTGGTGTCAATACGGCATTCTTCGCACTTAATAGCGGGTAGTCTGATGGAATAGGTGGTTCCATATCGAATACATCGATTCCTGCTCCAGCAATTTTACCGTCATTTAATAATTCCGCCAAGGCATCATTATCAACAATCGGACCACGAGCTGCGTTGATGAGAACGGCTGAGTCTTTCATCATTTCTAATTTCTCGCGTGAAATAGTGTTCTTCGTTTCATCATTCAGTGGCAAGTGAAGTGAAATAATATCACTATTCGCCATTAATTCATCAAGCGATACATACTCTAAGCCAAGCTCTTTCGCTTCGTCTTTTTCTGTACGGTTATAGCCGATTAAATTTGCACCGAATGCTTTAAATAATCTTGCTGTCTCCATACCAATACTTCCAGTTCCAACGATACCAACTGTTTTTCCACGGATTTCATTCCCTTGGTATAAAACAACCTCATCACCTTGTTGGATAGAGTCATTACCAAAGCTGATTCTACGGTAAACATCTAATGTTAAACCGATAACCAATTCTGCAACGGCAGTATTTGAGTAACCTGCTGCATTTGCAACTTGAATCGCTCGGTCTTGCGCCGCTCCTAAATCAACATGATCCACTCCTGTGAAAGCCACATCAATTAGTTTTAAATTTTCAGCCTTTGAAAAAGCTTCTTTTGGATAAGGATTATTTGCGATAATGACGATATCTGCATCTTCACTGCGTTTCGCTAGTTCATCTACATCGGTTGTTTTCTCATCGTAGTAAACAAAATCATGTCCTGCTTCTTTTAATGGTGCGGAAAGTTCCTCAATTAATGATTCAGGAACACGTAATGGTTCAAGTAGTTTAATAATCATGTACATTCTCCTCATAAAATAAGTTCCATTTCAGTATAGCAGGATTTTACGTTTTCTACTTGTTTGATGATTCTTTTATGTTTTTTTCATAATAATCTTAAAAATAGTCGCCATCAAGATTACTCAGCGTGTGTTTCGAATAAGGAATCAATTAGCTTCATAACTTCACGAACTTCTTCATTTTTGACAACTGGTTCTGCGCCCTCACGAACGACTGCATAAAAGTTTTCGTAGAATGTAGGATAATTAAGATTCGGTTTTGGTAAAGCAACTTTTTTCGTTACACCCTCTACTGGTGGAGCCATTGTTTTGGTTAGGCCAACACCTGCTCGAATAGGTGACGGTTTCGCTTCTACATTCGTACCCGTAGCAATGACCATTTCACCACTTAAATCCCAATCTTCAATCTTCGCTGTTCCTTTATTTCCTTTAACATACCAACGAGGCAATGTTGTAAAGTTGGTTGTCCCCACTTCAATTAATGCACGAACACCATTTTCAAACGTAATGTGAACAGTAAAACCATCATCTACTTCATTTCCTAAAATATAGCTTAAATCCGACTGGACATTTTTAATTGGGCTATCTACAGTCCATAAAATTTGGTCTAGCAAGTGAATACCCCAGTCTAATAACATACCGCCACCATGTTCTTTCATATGACGCCAGTCACCTGGAATTCCATTAGCCCCATGGACACGTGATTCAATATGAAAAACATCACCAATTGCACGATCATTGATTAAGTCTCGAACCAATAAGAAATCTGGGTCCCAGCGTCTATTTTGGTGAACCATAAAGATGCGTCCTTCTTCTTCAGCAACTTGAATGATTTCATCATATTCTTCTGCGTTCATCGTTACAGGTTTCTCACAAACAACATGCTTCCCGGCTTGTAAGGCACGAATGGAAATGTCTTTGTGAGAGTCATTTGGAGTTGCTACGATTATCGCTTCGATTGATTCGTCCGCTAATAAGTCTTCATAGGTTGCATAAACAATGTGCCCTTTTTCTTCAGCAACTTTTTGACGTTCTTCACTAATATCATAAACACCAATATGTTTAAATCCAGCATCGGATACTAGATGGTCCGCATGATACGAGCCCATCCCACCGTAACCAACTGTCGCAAAATTAATCACTTTTGTTTGTGTTGTCACTTATACCCACCACATTTCCGACGGTTTGTCTTTAATTAAAATAGATTGTAAGTTCGAAATGGCGCGGTTCAATCCTTCGTCGACGGACATAATTGGATCTTCGTGTTCGATACTTACGGCATGGTCATAGCCATAAATACGTAATGCAGAGATCATATCTGCCCACACATCGACACTGTGTCCCATACCAACTGAACGGAATGTCCAAGCACGAGACTTCACATCGCCATAAGGTTGCATATCTGTTAAACCATGCATATTAATATTAGCTTGATCTAAGTAGGTATCTTTTGCATGGAAGTGATGCAAGCTATCTTCGCGACCAAGAATCTTAATCGCTTCTACTGGGTCAATTCCTTGCCACCACATGTGACTTGGATCGTAGTTACAACCGATTGCTTTTCCAGCTTCTTCACGTAAACGCAGCATTGTGTAAGGTGTATGAACTAGGAATCCACCATGCATTTCGATACCGATTTTTACGCCTGCAGCTTCTGCTTCTTTATTAATGTCTTTCCAGTAAGGAATTAACTTTTTATCCCACTGGTAATGGTAACTGTCTGTGAATTCATTTGGCCAAGGTGAGACAGGCCAGTTTACTTGAGTGTCTGTTTCGTTTCCAGCTCCAATACCTGAGAACCCATTCACAACGGGTACGTTCATTAAACTTGCTAGCTTAATGGTCTTACGGATACTCTCATCCGCTTCCTTCGCAACCTTTTCTAATGGTGAAATGGGGTTGTTATGTGTACTAAAGGCTGAAATTTCTAAACCTTTGTCGTCTAGTTTTCTTTGGTACTCTCGTCTTGCATCTGAACTATTTAATAATTTATCAATATCTAAATGTGCTGTTCCAGGGTTTCCACCTGTCCCAATTTCGACTGTTTCTAAACCTCTATTCGCTACTTCCTCTATCATTTCATCAAAGCTTAAGTGGTTAAATAGAGGGGTAAATACACCAAGTTTCATTTAGAGTCCTCCTTATTTGTTTTCAAAATGACCGTATACTGGTCGGATATTCTTTTTAGGTGCTGCCCATTTTATGGCGTTTTTTATCACTAACTGTACTTGTTCGTTATAGTAAGTTGGGTATGTTTCGTGCCCTGGTTGGAAATAAAAGATTTTACCATTTCCACGACGATAGGTTAATCCACCACGGAATACTTCTTGGTTGGGATACCCAGTGATGAAAATTAGTTCGTCTGGTGCAGGAATATCAAAATGTTCGCCATACATCTCTTCTTGTTCTAAATGGATGAATTCTCCAACACCTTCTGTGATAGGATGGCTCGGATTCACATTCCAAATTGTACAACCTAAGTCGTCTTCACGCCATTTTAAATCACAACTTGTTCCCATCAGTTTTTTAAATACTTTTGAGAAGTGTGCGGAATGAAGAGGGATAAAACCCATTCCTTCTAGAATACGATTATGCACACGATCCACAATTTCATCCGATACTTCATGATGTGCCAGGTGACCCCACCAGATTAAAACATCGGTATTATTCAGTACTTCTTCTGTTAGTCCATGCTCGTCTTCATCTAAAGTAGCCGTTGTTACGTTAAAATAATCGGCTGGCAAGAAACTAGCTAATTGATTGTGGATACCGTTTGGATAAATTTCTTTTACTTTCTCACTATCTTTTTCATGTCGGAACTCATTCCAAATTGTTACATTAATCATTTATTTTACTCCTCTTTTTTAGTTCAAGTAGACAGGCTCTCCTGTTTCAGATGACTTGTAGATGGCTTCCAGAATTTCGGTTACGACTAATGCTTCTTCAGGTTTTACAACGACTTCTT
>DAIOTD010000054.1:3284-8946 GCA_036752205.1 Atopostipes sp. | reverse complement strand
ACAACTTCCTATTCTCTCTACGAAGTCGCTAGCGACTTTTACTGACTTATAAGGTTTTACGATGCTAGGCCAGTCGTCTTATCGATCGATTACCGTAAAGAAATACGGTCTCATTTCAAATAAGTCTTTTAACCAAGGAATATCCAGCCATTTCCACATGTTGGAGTCAGATTTCAAATGATAAATACCTTTATTGTTTTGAGCATAAAATCCTCCTACATCATTTGGGTCATTGGCTAACTGATGGCTATATACTCCTTCGGTCGGCAACCCCTCCGCTAATTCTTCCCAGTCTTCGTCGCCACTTTTAAGATAAACTGTCG
This sequence comes from Atopostipes sp., assembly GCA_036752205.1. Lineage (GTDB taxonomy): Bacteria > Bacillota > Bacilli > Lactobacillales > Carnobacteriaceae_A > Atopostipes. The sequence continues at coordinate 8,623 of DAIOTD010000054.1, read as the reverse complement.
CGTAACCTGATTGGCGATGAGCCGTTCGGGCGCTTGCGGATGCCGAAACCAATCGCGTATCTGGATCTGTGGGATGTAAGATCATATTGTATAAATAAGTATGTTCGCCTAAGCCTTCGCTCATAAATGCCCAAGAATGCCCGCCATCTTCACTTTCTGCATAAGAGGCACTTTCTCTTCCCGTTACTAGTCCACCATTTGCCGCATATAATCGAGCGGGTGCATCCGGATGCATCAACAAAGTATGCACATCAATCGGTCCCATTTCAGCACGGTCGTTCCAAGTCTTTCCATGGTCCGTTGTATAAATGACGGCCCCGGCTTCAATCGATGCCGCTAGATAGTTAGCGTCTGCATGGCTGGTCGTCAGCCAACGAACGTAATGTGATTCCGGACGTGGTGGAAAAGACCATTTGCTTTTCGAGGGCAAGTTCTGCAGACCTGTTAATTCATTCCAACTTTCTCCTTCATCGATTGTAGAGAAAATTCTGCTTGGCTCTGTTCCGATAAATACTTCATACTGTCCATTCGTTAGTTTATGTGGGCTAACGGTCAAGGCCGTTACATTTGTGCTCGTTAGGCCATTGTTTAGTTGCTTATAACTTTCACCACTATCTTTACTTATCCAAAAACCGTGATCCGTGGCCACATACATAATCGCATTATTCTCTGGATGAAATGCGATATGATTCACTTTTGTTTTCTCGAGATGTGTTGAAATCGAATAATCAGTCTCTTGTTCCTGGATGATAACGAGTTGATTTTCTAAACCAATATAAAATATTTTCATTCCCTTAGCCTCCTTAGCTTATTCATGAATAAATAAATCCTCTCTTCCATTTTATTATTCATGAAATAATGAGCGACAACAAGGCATTTGCGCTGGGTACGTTTTAAAATATGCATGAGATATGCTATTATAATAGCAACAATTAGATTTCAAAGGAGGAATTCGTTACTTCATGGATAGGAACCAGATCAATCAAATTATTCTTTTCGTTATTTTAGTGGCGCTCTCTGCTTTCTTCTCGTCTGCTGAAACGGCCTATACATCGGCTAACAATATCCGCTTGCGACACGCAGCGAATAATGGGGATAAAAAAGCGGCTTTAGCGCTTAAATTACAAGACAAATACGATGCGTTACTTTCAACTATTTTAATTGGAAATAACATTGTAAACATTGCAAGTTCAGCTATCGCCACTCTGTTCTTTATTGAATTGTTTCCACGGTATGGTGCGACAATTGCGACGGTTGTGACTACTATTTTACTTCTCTTATTTGCTGAAATTACGCCAAAATCATTGGGAAAGGTTTACGCTGAACCGGTTGCGACTCGCTTTTCCACTCCTTTAAATATCCTAATGAAATTACTTACACCATTCGTATGGTTATTTGAAAAGTGGAAAGTACTGGTTAGCCAAATCGTGCCAATTGTTGAAGATGATCGCATTAGTGAAGAAGAACTGCTTTCAATCGTTGACGAAGCGCATATGGATGGTAGTATTGAGTTCAAAGAGCACCGCTTAGTTAAAGCAGCTATCGAGTTCGATGACCGAGACATTGCTTCGATACTAACGCCTCGTGTAGATGTTATTGGTTTCGACATCAATGACCCGCTTGATGAAATTGAGCAACTTTATCTGAATACACCGTACTCGCGGTTAATTGCTTATAATGAAAATTACGATGAGATAGTCGGAACGATGCATGCAAAAGACTTTTATCGTTACACAAAAAGTCCAACAAGAGAATTGCGTTTCTCCTCACTCGAAGACCTTATTACCAAACCTTTATTTGTCCCAACTACTGTCACCCTTTCAAATCTTTTAACATCTATGCAAGAAAACCACACGCATATTGCGATTATCGTGGATGAGTATGGGCGAATGATTGGTATTGCTACAATGGAAGATGTTTTAGAAGAATTGGTTGGTGAAATCTGGGATGAATCAGATATTGTACGCACAGATATTAAAAAATTAAGTGACACAGAATACCTGATCGAAGGAACGTACTCTTTAGAGAAATTCTTTGATTTATTCTCAGTCAGTCATGAAGACGAATGGCACTCCAATACAGTCAGCGGTTTTATAATGGAAGAATTTGATTATATCCCAACGAATAACGAAGTCCTCTACTACAAAAATTTAAAAATAACGATTGTGAATGCACACAAACAACGTGTGAACGAAATTGTCGTTGAGCAATTGTTGGATGAAGTCGATATGGATTCTGACGTTTAAAATAAAACTGAGGTGATCTTTATGAAAAAAAGAGGATTCGTTTTCCTCACTGCTATTATTACCATAGGTTTGGTCGCTTGTAATGCAGACAATCATACGTCCCATGAAGACTCGAGTATAGGTACTGACTCAACGACAGTAAACTTTGATGGAACAATCGAAGAAATCAATGGGGACTCTGTCCTAGTCGCAATTGATGCCGGTGAAATACTCCGCTCTGGTGACAAAGTCAAAGTTGATTTATCAAGTGCACCAGATGAAATATTTGAAATTGGAGACAAAATTCGAGTTGAATATGACGGAACGATTCGAGAAAGTTACCCTCTTCAAGTTGACACCTTATCCATTCAAAAATTAGACTAACCCGATAGCATACTCATTAATGGGTATGCTATCTTTTTGTAGTCTGAGCTAGTGTTCCGTTATAATAGAGCTGGTAGAGGAGGCGTTTTAAATGTCAAAGAAAAATGAAGAGAAACAAGTCGGCGCTTTTTTTGTAGGCACGGTCTTAACTTTTCTATTTAGCAACTTCATGTTACTCATATATGGTTTGCTTAAAACGAGAGATAAGAAAAGATAATCGATAAATGTCAAATCGCGGTACTCCATAAAGAGTAGCCGCGATTTTTTACTATAATCTTCTAGGTTGGTTAAAATCATTATGGCATAGAATCGTACCGCCTTTATCATGCACTAACACGAAATAGTACGGCAACTTCGTTTCAATTCGTTTATAGGCGTCACTTTTTGGCAGAGCCGTGAGAAATACTTTGTAAATATCTTTCCCTATCCGGTTAAAACGAGCTAACGGATGAACGTCAGGTTCATAGAGATCATTTTCAAATAGTATTTCAGTGAGGAATTTACTGTTTTCATCTTCAAAAGCTTTTGATATATAAATGTATGTTGCTTCAGCATCTATTGCTTTCAACAAACTGTAGTCACTACCCGCTTTTCGGATTTGTCCCATACTTTCTAAATTGAGGAGTTCATAGAATAATTGACTCGGTTCTTTCTGAAGGACTTTAGCTAGTATATGAATTAACTCATCTGGATAATGAATCACGTCCCAATCAGATACCTCGTCAGGGTTTAATTTCATTCGGTCAAGCAACCAAGTAAAAGATATATCTTTCGGTTCAAGGTAGTTTTCTAATAACATCAAAATCCCTCCTTTTTCAAGCAGCGATATAGTTCTCCACAATTTTTACACAGACATCTAGAAAAGCACTTTCTCCAAAGGTATTCACTTTCATAAACATCCCTTGAGCTCCCCCTGAAGGAATTGCTGTGAAATGGATTTTGTTTCCTAGGTCAGCGACCACAACACTTAAGCTCACGCGACTGGATCCAATGGCACTATAACGTTCATACACCAGAAACGACACTTCTCGCTCACCCACCATAATAAGGTTCCCGTCTTCGTAGTTCGTTGTCATACTTGAATTAATCATATTATCGTGAAACATGTCTAAAAAATGACTAAAATTACCATCAAATATCTTTTCGTAAATTGCCATATACTTCCTCCTCTGAATCATCTCATCTTTATTTTACAGCAATCGCCGCTAATAATTGAATGATAGCATAGCTTTCTCAAAAAAATTATGAAATAAGCTCTCTAAGTATGGTATACTCGTTAGCAGAAAAAATGAAAAGGTGAAAACATGATTCGTAAAGTAGAGATTGATGAAATTCCCAGACTCTATCCATTCGTCTTAAGAATTTTTAAAGATATGGAGTTACCCCTATTAGATAAAATTGACCCGATTACGTTAGAACAAATTATTGTCGATGCGATGCACAGTCCTTTTTATCGATATGGCTATGAAAATGCTTATATTTATTTAGTTGGTGATGAAATTGCTGGTGTGTTATTCGGATACCCTGGTGAGTGGGAAGCATTGATTGATGGTCCTCTTCAAGCCTCTATGTTAACTTTTGGCTTTTCTTATACTAAGTTTACACAAGAAAGCGAAACCCTCCCAGGCGAGTGGTATATTGATACGTTAGTAATTGATCCAGACTTCAGACGCCAAGGGATTGCTGGAAAGTTAATTGAACATGCTGAACAAGTAGCAAAAGAAAGTGATTACGAAAAAATCGCCTTGAACTGTGAAATGGATAATGAAGGTGCACATAATTTGTATACCAAATGTGGCTTTGAAAATGGAACACATCTTGTGCTGAGTGGTCATATCTACTGGCATATGTCGAAAATATTATCTTAAGAAAGAAAAAGGACAAACTCGTAAGTGAGTTTGTCCTTTTTAGTTCGCTTTATTTCGTAAGCTTTCGAATAATCATTGGAGTGACGAATACTGAAATTAAACTAACCATTAAGATTTGAGCGACTGCTGTTGGCACATATTGTTGTAGTTCTGGATTAGATTGAGCCAGTACTGCTGGTATAGAGGTCGATAAGGCTGCTACTGCATTCATCGCCATGGCAGCTACTCCGTCATTTTTCAATATACGCTTATCAAATACCACAAGAACAGATGTAAACACATAATAGAATAGACCAAGCACAATCCCCGAAACCCCTGCTTGTAACGCCGTCACTAAATTCATGCTTTGACCCATATTCCAACCAAGTAATGGTAATAAAATAGCGACCGTTCCTCCAAAGTAACCACGGAGATCGGGATCCAAGTTTCCTAGGACAATTCCTATAATTAATGGCAGAATAGTTGATAGAATAGGCAACCAATTCACTGATCCTTGCCCACCAAAAGAATAAATCAATACAGGAATAACCGGAATACTAAATAATCCAGTAAAGCCAAAAGCCGCTTTATCAATTTCCGTACCGAAGTCCTCCACTAATGAAATATATAATGCCGGGTTCATAGATACAATAACCACAGTAAATGCAACGGCACTAATACCAAGAATACCACTTTGTCCAAATAATTCTACATAAAGTAAACTTAACCCTACGGCGATACCTAATTTTAACAACATGATTAAGCCCTGTCTCTTTAGGATTTTCTTAAAACTATCCAAGTCGATATTTAAGCCGGAACTAAAAGTCAACATCCCGACAATAAAGTTTGTACTAAATCCTCCTAAAAAATCTTGTGTAATTCC
>DAIOTD010000054.1:0-3184 GCA_036752205.1 Atopostipes sp. | reverse complement strand
TTAATAAGAAATAGAATGATTATGACTAGAGTGGTCATAACCGCTGCAATAATATTAATTATTTTCTGTGTTCGATGACTATCCTTTAAAATCCATTTCATACTATGGTAGATAAGCAAACCGATGATGCCCCCCATAACATTATTAAGGACATCTGTTATATCTGTTGCACCGATTGAAAAAACATACTGAATCACTTCAAAGGAAGTGCTCACCAATAGCAAGATAAGTGTATGCTGGAAAATATTCCATTTTTTAAATAATAGACCTAGATACAAACCGAATGGTAAAAAAGCTAAAATATTAAAATAGATCTCTTCGTAGACTATTTGACCGTTAACACGAGCTGGTGCAGCATAGGGCTCTAAATTAATATTTCGCATGTCATTAATATTAGCTAGTGAAAATTCTGTTTTAAAAATAATTAGCCAGATAAGCACGATTAAATAAACCAGAAACAAGACTTCTGACAGACGTTGATTTTTACTTTTCATTATAATCCTACTTTCATTTCAGAGAAGCTCCAAGTCTAAAGAATATAGGCTTTTAAGTGTGAAATCAAGTCATACTTTCTTTAAAAGACTTTTTTAATCTCTGTCATACCAGTGTTATGTAGATTACTTTTCTCTGTTTCGACTTTTCACGTAATTAGTGTTAAAATAAGCCTTCTTTTCGGTTAATATAGTTCTTTATGGCAGATTATGTTGAAATTTAGCGCGTTGTTCTGTAACATAAATAAGATTTCAGACAAATGTTTTAAAGGAGAAATTAATCATGAAAAATATTAATTGGACTAGGTGGCTAAAAGTCAGCATTTTAGCGTTTATCTTAACGCTAATGCCTTTCACCTCAGTTGCAAGTGCACAAGAAGACTCTTACGACCTTGAGACGATTAACCAAGGTTTAGAAGAAGAAGGTGTGCTGAAGGTTGGAATGGAAGCAAACTACGCGCCATTTAACTGGTCACAAACAAGTGCGTCCAATGATGCAGTTGAAATTAGTAACTCACCCGGCGAATACGCAAATGGTTATGATGTACAAATGGCGGTTCGTTTGGCGGAAGAGTTAGGATTAACACTAGAAATTATTAAATTGGAATGGGATGGACTTCCCCCAGCATTAGAATCGGGTATGATTGATGCTGTTATTGCAGGAATGTCACCAACACCAGAACGTGCTCGACAAATTGATTTCTCAGATGCTTATTACGATTCTGATATCGTATTAGTAGTGAAGAATGATTCTGATTTGGCAGACGCAACCACACTTGATGCATTTGATGGTACTCGAGTAACGGCCCAATTAAATACATTTCACTATGATTTAATCGAACAGATACCAAATGTTCAACAACAAACAGCAATGGATTCATTCCCATCTATGATTTCATCTGTTCTATCCGATAAATCAGATGCTTACGTTTCCGAACGACCTGGTGCTATGGCAGCAACGGCTGCAAATAGTAACTTAACCTATATTGTCTTTGACGAAAATCAAGGTTTCGATACGGGTCAAGTCGATACGTCTATCGCAGTTGGGATGCGTCGTAACTCACCAATCGTAGACTCAGTTAATAGGGCTCTAGCTACTATTTCACAGGATGAGCGAGATACTTTAATGAATGATATGGTGTTATTAAACGAACGTGGTGAAAGTGCTGGTTTCTGGTCAGATGTTGCAGAAATTTGGGATATGTATGGTTCGCAGTTCTTAGTTGGAGCACGAAACACGTTAATCATTGCTCTTATTTCAACAGTACTCGGATCGTTAATCGGTTTAGGTATCGCGATTTATCGCTCAATTCCAGTTGACAAGAAAAGAAAACCTGTCTCTTATGTATTCTATAAATTATTCGACTTAGTCATTATGGCTTATATTGAAATTTTCCGTGGTACGCCGATGATGGTTCAGTCAATGTTAATTTTCTATGGTTCAAAATTATTCTTTGATATCGATATGTCGCCAATGTTTGCAGCTTTACTCATTGTTTCTGTTAACACAGGGGCTTACTTATCAGAAGTCTTCCGTGGTGGAATTATGGGTGTAGATAAAGGGCAAGGCGAAGCGGCTAAAGCAATTGGAATGAGTCATTATCAAAGCATGACAACTGTTATTTTACCGCAAGCGATTCGAAACACGCTACCTGCTTTAGGTAACGAGTTCGTTATCAATATTAAAGATACATCTGTTCTAAACGTTATTGCTGTAACAGAATTGTTCTTTGTTACACGTTCTGCTGCAGGTTCGACATACATGACATTCCAAAGTTTCTTAATTGCTTCAGTCATTTACTTTGTGATGACATTTGTCACAACACGCTTATTACGTTTAATCGAAAAATATATGAGTGGCTCTACTTCATACAGGGTCCACGAATCCAGTACAATGCCGGCTAATGTCGAGAGAGGAATGCGATAAAATGCCTAAAACAATATTAGAAGTACAGCACTTAGAGAAATATTTCGGCGACAACTTAGTTTTAAGAGATATCGACTTTCAAGTTGAACCCGGAGAGGTCATCAGTATTATTGGGGCTTCTGGTTCTGGTAAGTCGACTTTACTACGTTGTTTAAACTTACTAGAAGAACCAACTGATGGCGATATTTTGTATCATGATGAATCAATTTTATCGAACTCATTTGATCAGAATAAATATCGTGCAAAAGTTGGAATGGTCTTTCAAGGCTTTAACTTATTCAAGAATATGAATGCTTTGAAAAACTGTACGGTTGGCCAAGTGAAAATATTAGGTCGTTCAGAAGAAGAAGCAGAGAAAATTGCGTTAGAGAACCTTGAAAAGGTTGGTATGGCGCCATACCGCGAAGCTCGTCCCGATCAGTTATCTGGTGGACAGCAACAACGTGTAGCCATTGCTCGTGCCTTATCCATGAATCCTGATATTTTATTATTTGATGAGCCAACTAGTGCTCTTGACCCTGAAATGGTTGGAGAAGTTTTGGATACGATGACAGCACTAGCACGTGAAGGGTTAACAATGATCGTGGTAACACATGAAATGGCATTCGCACGTGACGTTTCTAGTCGCGTGGTGTTCATGGATAAAGGTGTGATTGCAGAATCTGGTCCTGCTGATCAGATAATTAATAACCCACAAAACGAACGAACAAAAGAATTCTTAAATCGTTATTTAGCAGAAAATAAAGATTTGAAACAGTAACAAAGT
>DAIOTD010000053.1:0-9002 GCA_036752205.1 Atopostipes sp. | reverse complement strand
TACAGTGCTCTCAAAAACTTACAAACCATAAAAACGATATCATTCTTTAATAAACACAAAGTGAAGTGATATCGTCGAATTCATACGATATCACTTCACTTTTTAAATTACAATCTATAAAGATGACTCGATACTAACCCATATCTTTTACTTTAATCAGACGGGTAATTTCAGCACGTTCATTTTCTTCGAGCTTCATTTCAATGAAATAGATTGTTTCTTCTAAGTCTGGAATTGTTTTATACTCTAAAGCATTCACTCGACGTCGCGTTTTTTCAATTTCATCTGCGATAAGTTGACATCTTTTCTCAGTTTCAGCTAACTGCAACATTCTAGGCATGACACCTAACATCTGTTCAATGGCAGAATCGAGTTCACCGTTCGAATTCAAGTAACCATAATGAATTTCACTAATATCTTCTGGTGTATCTTCATAGTTAAAGTTCATCTGAGGTACCCGTATATTCATAATATTCTCTTGATCAATATTCAAAGAGACTTCATTTGACGGTGTCGTCATAACTTCACCAAGAAATTTATCATGTAATAAGGCACTCGCTAATGAGTATGATTTCATGCCTGACTCAATTTTTTCTTCAACTTCATTTCTTAGTGCATTATTCTCACGTATGAGCTGGATAAATTGACGCATCAACTCATCTAGTTTATCTTTCAATAATTTATGACCACGAGATGCTAACTGATGGCGTTCTCTCAATCGAGTTAATTCCATTTTAGTCGGATTAACGTTCAATCTTGCCATGGTATCATCCTCCCTTAGGTAGATACTTGTCTAGCATTTCATCACGAATACGTGTCATATCTTCTCTTGGTAAGATACTGAGTAAATCCCAACCTAAATTCAGAGTTTCTTCAATTGTACGATTCGTATAGTTTCCTTGATCGACATATTCTTTTTCAAAACGATTCGTGAATTCAACATATTTTTTGTCGTTTTCAGTTAATGCCGCTTCACCTAGTATCACCGATAGTTCTTTTGCTTCTTTACCTTCCGCATAAGCAGCAAACATCTGGTTCATTGTAGGCGCGTGATCTTCACGTGTTTTCCCTTCTCCAATACCGTTATCTTTCAAACGAGATAGAGAGGGTAATACATCAATTGGTGGTTCTAATCCTTGATTATATAAATCTTGCGATAAGATAATCTGACCTTCTGTAATATAACCCGTTAAGTCGGGAATTGGATGGGTGATATCTCCTTCAGGCATGGTTAAAATCGGGATTTGCGTAACAGAACCATTAATACCTTCCAGACGACCAGCACGCTCATATAAACTAGCTAAGTCAGTATAAAGGTATCCTGGATAACCACCACGACCTGGAACTTCACGTCGAGCAGCCGATACTTCACGTAATGCATTCGCATAGTTAGACATATCTGTCATAATAACTAGAACGTGCATATTTTTTTCAAACGCTAAGTATTCTGCCGCTGTTAAAGCCATTTTTGGTGTCGCAATTCTTTCGATAGCAGGATCATCCGCTAAGTTAATAAAGACAACTGATCGATCGATTGCTCCTGTTTTTCTAAAATCATCCATAAAAAACTCAGCTTCATCATGCGTAATACCGATCGCAGCAAATACAACCGCAAAGTTATCATCCGTATTCTTAACGGCTGCTTGTCTTGCGATTTGTACAGCTAGTTCATTATGGGGTAAACCTGAAGATGAGAATACGGGTAGTTTTTGACCACGAACTAAAGTGTTCAAGTGATCAATCGTTGAAATACCCGTTTGAATAAACTCATCTGGGTATTCACGAGCGATAGGGTTAATCGACTCACCGTTAATATCAACTGATTTCTCCGGAATTAACGCGGGTCCACCGTCGTATACGCGTCCCATCCCATCAAAAGTACGTCCGACCATGTCTTCAGATACATCTAATGTTAGTGGACGACCAGTGAAGCGAACTTTAGTATCTCGTAAGTTTATACTCGCTGTTCCCTCAAAAATCTGAACAGTCGCTGTATTCCCTTCGATTTCAAGCACTTGCCCTAAACGGTGTTCACCGTTTTGTAATTCAATTTCTACTAGTTCATCATATTTTGCACCTTCAACGCCTGTAACAGTCATTAAAGGGTCAACAACAGATGTAACCGAGCGATATTCTTTTAATACCATTAGTTCACACCACCTTTTTGGATAACTTCTCGAATGTCATCTTTAATATCTTTTCTTATTTGAGTAACCTTTTCAATCTCTTCTTCTGGTATAAATTTCATGCGACTAATGCGTTCACGGATTTCGCCCGTTCCTTCAATTACTTCATTAAAGTATGAGCCTAAACTTAGCGCACGATTCGCTTGATTGTCAAACTCCATAATGACTGCTAACATTTCATACTGTTTGTTGAATGACGTAAACGTATCGACATCGTCATATGCGTTTTGTTGTAAGAAATCGATTCGAATCATACGTGCTACAGATAACTTCATGCGATCTGTGTCTGATAATGACTCTACTCCAACTAATTGAACAATTTCTTCTAATTCATTTTCATCTTGCAGTAAGAATTTTGCTCGATTAACCATGCTATTCCAGTCAATTCCTAATTCATCACCGATTGTTTGGTTAATCGTTGTAGAGTATTGAGAGTAAGAATCTAACCAGTTGATTGCCGGGAAGTGACGTCTTCTTGAAAGTGAACTATCTAATCCCCAGAATACTTTGGCTACACGTAATGTATTTTGAGTAACCGGCTCGGATGTATCGCCACCAGGTGGTGATACTGCTCCAATCGCAGTAATACTTCCTTCTCTTTCATCTGCACCCAATGTAATGACTCGACCTGCACGCTCGTAATACTCAGCTAAACGACTTCCTAAATAAGCTGGATAACCTTCGTCACCAGGCATTTCTTCTAATCGTCCCGAAATTTCACGTAAGGCCTCCGCCCAACGAGATGTGGAGTCTGCCATAACGGCAACAGAATAGCCCATATCACGGAAATATTCAGCAATAGTAATCCCTGTATAAACGGATGCTTCACGGGCTGCAACGGGCATATTTGACGTGTTCGCAATTAAAATCGTTCGTTCCATAATTGAACTGCCTGTTTTAGGGTCAATTAACTCAGGAAACTCATTAATTACTTCTGTCATTTCATTTCCACGTTCTCCACAACCAATATAAACAACAATATCGACATCTGCCCATTTAGCAATTTGTTGTTGCACGACTGTTTTACCTGCGCCGAATGGCCCTGGGATTGCCGCTGTTCCACCTTTTGCTACTGGGAATAATGAGTCAATAACTCGTTGACCAGTAATTAATGGAACGGTAGGGTTAATTTTTTTCGAATATGGACGACCACGACGTACCGGCCATTTTTGCATGAGTGAGAATGTTTGTTCCCCATCTTCCGTATCAATAGTATAAACGGTATCTTCTAAGTGATAAGTACCATTTTCAATTTTCGTAATGGTCCCGCTAATACCAAAAGGAACCATGATACGGTGTTCAATAACGGAAGTTTCTTGAACGACACCAACAATATCTCCCGCTGATACTTCGTCTCCAATCTCTACACGCTTTTCAAAATCCCAAGTCGACTCTCGATCTAAATTATCAACTTCTACTCCACGACCGATAAAGTGACTGTTCGTCTTTTCAACGAATGTTTCAAGTGGTCGTTGAATCCCATCAAACATTTTAGCCATAATACCTGGTCCCAATTCAACAGATAATGGTTCTCCTGTTACTTCTACCACTTCTCCTGGACCAATCATAGATGTTTCTTCATAAACCTGAATTGAAGCAATATCTCCACGCATCTCAATAACCTCACCGAGAAGGCCTAATTCACCTACACGGCAAATATCTTGAATACTCGCATCCTCCATGCCACTCGCTGTGACTAGGGGACCCGATACACTTACTATTGTTCCGTTTTTCAAATTTTCAACCTCCTATAAAATATTTTGACCCACTGCTTTTTCTACGTTTTCTTGAACACGTTTTTTTCCAATCCCACGTGTTCCAGTATGATCAGGGATCAAAATGATGGCAGGTAGAATTTCATCATCATAACGATGAATGGTTTCTAGAATTTTTTCTGCTACCGTTTCTGTAACATAAATCACGCCATAATCATCTTGTGCTAACTCATCAATTTTACGACTTGCTTCTTCTGGATTATCTATCTGATAAACATCAAAACCGAGCATACGATAGATTAGGACGGAATTATCATTACCAAGCACACCTATTTTATGTGACATAGTTTAATCGCATCCTTTCTCTAACTTCTTCATTACTCATCTGAGATGTCTTTGCATAATAAATAATACGCAAGTTCATAATTTCGATTTCTTTCGCATGAATATACGCGATGATCGGCAGTGGGCCGGTAGCTACACGTTTACCTTCATGCATTTGAAGCATTTTTTCACGATCGATTAAAGCTTCTAACTGAAAAATAGAAATTTCATTCTCTCTTCCATCTAATTGACTGATAACTTTGTCTAAATGTGTCGTTAAATAGAATCGGCGAATCGATTCGATATCTTTTGAGGCTAAGTCCATTAATTTTTCTTTTGGAATGGAACCTGAGCTAGATAAAATAGCATTTAAAAAGTTTCTTGTTCGATTTTGATTCTTAGAGCGAAGCAACGTAACCAGATTGATATAATCAATTGTACGTTTCGTGTACTCGAGTAACTGATTATCGCCTATTTGTTCTGCCAAAATTCTCAAGTGTGTCTTATATCGACGATCTAATATGACGTCAATCCAATATAAATCACGATATTCTTCATATGCTGAACGCGCCTCATTTATACTATCTAAGTATGCCGGAGCTAACCGCTGACTTTCACCTGAGCTAATTGCATAATCAATCGCACTCGAGCTAATTGGACTAATTGGCATATACAAATGTGATAAATCTCTTTCCGTTATAACTTCTTTAAAGTTAAGCTTAATATTGTGATAGGTATAACGTAAAGAGATGTACTCATTAATGAGAGGATTTGGTGACACTTCAAAAATTTGTTGATAAACATCTTGTAATGCATCTACAAGTACATCATCAATCGTCTTTGAACCCATTTCACGAGTATACTCAGCATAAGCTGTCTCGCCTAATACTTGAATCAGTTCAGCCGTATCCTCAGTAGCAACTAAACGTTCAAAATATTCGGGAGAAAGGAGGCTCTTTTCATAAACACGAACAAGTACATTACTTGATCCATACTGTCGGTTCTGTTTTGCCATGTTTTACCTCCTCTATTTATTTTCTTCAAACAGTTCATTTGTTACATAAGATAATAATTCTGTGCGATTCTCTGCAATTAATTCATCAAAGAAATAGTTGTAGTCAATATTATTCATACGAACTAATAACCCCGCCTTATTCTTTACTGTCTCTTCTTGAACATTCACGTGGTTATTCCAAGGTAATTGTTGCTGTAACCATTCTTTATCCATTAATTGCTTTGTTTTTTCACCAACGAATATTTCAACACGTTGTGTCACATCCACATTATCTAATGCACTCATAACGATACCCATAAAATCTTCTTTTGAAATATTCGCTAACTGTTCTGTTGCATCTTTAAAAGTTTGGTGAATCACTCGCTGTTTTTCTTTTAGAACAGCATTCCGGTAGTTTACACGTTCTGTGTTCTCTTTCATCGAATAGTCATATTCTAAATCATTCATTAGTTTCTCTTTTTCTTCAACTAACGTTTGTTCTGCTTCTTTCTCTGCACGCAAAACTTCTAATTCAGCTTTACGTTCTGCTTCAGCTATTTCATTCTTTATAGCATTTTTCTCTTTTTCAGAAAGACGCTCTATCATTAATTTTAGTTTAGCCACTTTGCTCCTCCTTTATAAGATAGTGATCAGTTCGCTTATTTGAATAAAATAAGTAATAAAGAACCTACAAAAGCTAAAACGGCAAACATCTCAACCATGATTCCGTAAATTAAACCTTGCGTTACACTCTCAGGTTGTTTCGCTAAAATTTGAAATGAAGCTACTGCTACTCGACCTTGCCCCCTTGCAGATGGATACCCAGCAATTGTAATAGGTAATGCCGACATAAGGTAGTACAATCCGTCAGACGCAGCCATTCCTGAATTAATCTGGAGCACTATTAACAGTCCAATAACAAATCCATATAGTCCCTGTGAAGCTGGTAGAGTTTGTAAGATTAAAGCTTGTCCAAATTTTTCTGGTTCTTCTGTTGATAACGCCGCAGCTGCTACTCCAGCATCAGCTGATCCAATTGCCGAACCAATTCCTGGTACCATGAAAGCTAACGCTGCACCTAATGCAGCCCACACCATTCCACTTTGTTCTCCAAAAAGCATTGCAAAATTTTCCATAATTCATAATCCTCCATTGTTTTAATCCATTATTGTCAATCTATTAGTGATTTGAGTCATTCTTAATTAAAATGTGTTTCTGTAACGTAGGAATTGGTGAAAATTGACGTCCACCACCTGTGTAAAATTTACCAAAGAACTCGACATAATTTAATCGTAACGTATGTACATAACCACTAATCATCGCGATGAACATATTAAACAAGTGTAACCCTACGAAAATAAATATTCCTATGGTAAAACGTGCTGGTACCGGTAATAAACCAATTACTAAATTAAAGGCCATTCCGATGTTGGCACTTGCTACTCCTAAAGCTGTTAAACGTGTATAACTAATGATATCACCGATATAACTTGTAACGTCGAATAAACTAAAAACTCCCTGTACAGCTCCATCCACTTTGTTTTCGTTAGATAAGAAGCTGATAAGTACTGTCGCTCCTAAGCTTACTAGAATAACACCAACTGCAACCGGTGTAACAATTTCAGGGCCAGCGAAGAACATGTTAACCGCTAACGCCACAGCTGACAGTAAAATTAGAATCCAAGAATAACCATCTGTAAAACTTTCAGCATAGTTCTTCTTACGATTATTTTTAATGGTATTCAAGAATAATCCTAAAATTAAATGGACCAATCCAATCCCCATAGAGAGAACCATGATTTCCAGTAACTGATCACTAAAGGACATAACCCTGAATGGTAACTCAAATCCAAAGAAACTTCCGAAAAAGAATCCTGCAATCGTTGTACCAATCATCAGTTGCCCAAAGAACGCTAAGTTTTGTTTCATTGCTGATCCTAAGTCTAAGAACTTGAGTGCGATAAAGATTGCAATTAATCCTAATAGACCATAACCTGCATCCGCCGTCATCATTCCGAAGAATAAAATCGAAAACGGTTGTACGAATTTTGTAGGATCCATTTCATCATACTGAGGTGTACTATACATGGTTACAACGTTCTCAAATGCAGACGTCGATTTTTTGTTCTTAAGTTTAATTGGTACGTCTTCTATTTCATTTTCTCGTACATCATTTATTGTAACAATATGAGTGTCCGAGCCGATTCTTTTCTCTATATCTTTTAATTGATGCTCAATCTCGTCCTCTTCAATCCAACCGGTTAAAACAAATAGATTGTCGCTAATTAGAACATCTTCACTTGCAATTAGTCGCTCACGTTTCCCATATAAATACTCTTCTGCTAACTTTAATTGCTTTAGTAATTCTTTATATTTTTCTGGGTTAACTTCAATGTGCGTAATTTGTTCGTTTATTTCTTTGAGCTTTTCTTTATTCTTATCTATTTCTTTTTCAGGAAGATTTTCATAGTGATAATGAAGCCGTTCAAAACGACGGCGAATCAATGTACTTTCAACATCCTCTGCTTCTTGTTTTGAAGTAACGATTAAATAAAGTGTTTCTTCTTCTGTGTAATGTAGCTCTTCTACGTATATCTCATTAAATACACTTAAAGATTCCAATAAATCATCGGTTCTCTCTGAATTAATGGCACCGATAAACACTTCAGTTACTTTCGTATGTTCAACTGTTCTTGGATTAAAATCGAGCATACGCCATCTATTTAAATACTCACGTTCTTCTTCCAACGTTTCTTTTTGCTCATTTAATTGATTCATACGTTCTCTTAATTTTTGAGCATCATTAATTAAGGATTGAATATTAATATCCTTCATTAACTTTTCTATTTCATAAAGAGAATAGGTTTCTTTTTCAAAGCGTAATTTTTCTAATAATCCTGGACTTGGTAACACTTCTTCTAAAAATTCAATGTGTTCTTCAACTGCATCGATTTGTCCCGTTAAATGATTGACTTCATTTTCGGTAGACATATTTTTGAAGATATGTTGATCAGCTGGGTACTCTTGATCGTTATCCAGCTCCTCATCCACCTGATAATATTTATTGACTAGAGCTCTTTGATTTTCAACTGTTGTCGTTAGCAGTTCTACAGATTGAAAACTCTGTAAGGATAGCATTACGTCGTTTAAGTGTTCTTTTTCAGAAAGTAATACTAGCTTTTTCATTGTACTAACTGCCATATCGATTGAGAACCTCCTTTATAATGTAATCGGTCATTTGATTTCTTTTTTGATGATAGGTCTGTTCATATTCTTCAGAAATCTGTTTAATAGATTCTTTGTTCTCTATTTTAGTTTTCTCTAATCTAGCTTCTAACTCTTCTTTTTTGGCTAATCTGAACTCACGTACTTTTTGTTCGAGTTCATTATTTATTTGTTCAACTTTCTCCTGCTTATCATAATTTATTTTTCGAATCTTAATCTGAGCATCCTCATGTATTTTAGCAATTGTGTTCTCCACTTCTAACACATGATTAATTGTCTCATTCTCCATAATTTCACCTCTTTCAAAAAAAAGACATAGATTTTAAGTCTCCTTTGAGTATGTAATACACTAAGGAATGGCTTAGAAACTATGTCCTATAAGCACTATTTTTGCTTGTTTTGTCCGTTTTATAAAAGTTACTACTTAATAACACTATCACAAAAAGCATTGACATTCCATGCTTTAAAACCCCTTTATTTAAATTATAAACAAATTCAAATCAACTTCACATTTTGTTCACAGTTTAACTTTTCTATTGACACCCGAATGCTTGTTCG
>DAIOTD010000052.1:0-9016 GCA_036752205.1 Atopostipes sp. | reverse complement strand
GGCATTTAGAAAACATCGGGTTAAAACAATCAATAGAAATCCATGAAAATGTTATGGGAATACGGTATAATGAATAGAAATTATGAGAGAGGGATGAACGAATGAGTAATATTATTTTAACTGGAGACCGTCCAACTGGAAAGCTTCATTTGGGCCATTATGTCGGCTCGTTGGAGAACCGAGTAAAACTTCAAGAAGATCCAAACAATGAAATGTTTATTATGATTGCGGACCAACAAGCATTAACAGACAATGCGAAAAACCCACAAAAGGTTTTAGATAGTGTGATAGAAGTTGCGCTAGACTATTTAGGCATCGGTTTAGACCCGAAAAAATCTACGATATTCATACAGTCACAAATTCCACAACTACCGGAATTGATGATGTACTATTTGAATTTAGTGACATTATCGCGTCTAGAGCGTAACCCAACGGTAAAGAGTGAGATTGATCAAAAAGAATTTGGTCAAAGTATTCCATCTGGCTTTTTAGTCTATCCAGTAAGTCAAGCGGCCGATATTACGGCATTTAAGGCAACACACGTACCAGTTGGAGATGACCAAAAACCGATGATAGAGCAAGCACGTGAAATTGTTCGCGACTTTAATCGTATTTACAATACAGATACATTAGTGGAACCAGAAGTGATGCTTCCTGAAAAAGGTCGCGGACGTTTAGTAGGTATTGACGGTAAAGGTAAAATGAGTAAATCGTTAAACAATGGTATTTACTTATCGGACTCAGCGGATGAAATCGAGAAAAAAGTCATGAAGATGTATACGGATCCAAACCATATTCGCATCGAAGATCCAGGACAAATTGAAGGAAACGTTGTATTCACGTACTTAGATATTTTTGATTCAGACAAAGAAAAAGTAGCTGAACTGAAAGAACATTACCAACGTGGTGGTTTAGGTGACATGACAATCAAACGGTATCTAAACGAGGTTTTACAAGACTATTTGGCACCAATTCGTCAGCGCCGTGAAGAATTTGCGAAAGATCCTGAATTTGTGATGAACATGTTAAAAGAAGGTAGCGAAAGAGCAGAGCGCGTAGCAGCTGAAACGTTAGCAGAAGTAAAAGCAGCAATGGGTATTAATTATTTTTAATCACAAAACAATCCAATATAGAAGGGGTAATCATATGAAAAGAGTTAGTTGTGAACATGTCATTTTTGAGATGAATAAAGAGAACGAACCGGTGTTAACTGTTACTAGTGGTGAAACAGTCGTATTTGAAACACAAGACTGCTTCTCTGGGGATGTAAAAACCGAAGCAGATACAGTCAGCAACATTGACTTTTCTACAGTGAATCCAGCGACAGGTCCTTTATATGTTGAAGGTGCTGAAGTTGGTGACACGCTGAAAGTATCAATTAAGCGTATCACGATTGATGCAAAAGGTGCTGTCTTGACTGCACCAGGGCTAGGGTTACTTTCTGAAGGTATTGAATTCGAAGAAACCGCGATAGCTGAAGTAACAGATACAGCAACTCTTTATAAAGGCTATGAAATCCCTCTACGTAAAATGATTGGTGTAATTGGAACAGCTCCAGCTGGAGAAGGTGTGAATACAGGAACACCTCACGATCATGGTGGTAATTTAGATACTACATTAATCGGCGAAGGTGCGTCATTATACTTACCTGTAAACGTTGAAGGTGCATTGTTATCGATGGGTGACATGCATTCATCAATGGGTGATGGTGAGATTATGGGATCGGGTCTAGAAGTAGCTGGTGAAATTGAAGTTGTCGTAGAAGTTTTAAAAGCCGATAAGCGACCACTACCATTCATCGAGACAGAAGATTTATATGTTACCGTTGCTTCTCGTGAAACAATGGAAGATGCCAGCAAGTTGGCTCTCAATAACATGGTTAATTTCTTAACACAAAATACGGAGATGACTTTCAATCAAGCAGGAATGTTCTTATCCTTAGCAGGCGATTTAAAAGTTTCACAAGCCGTCAATCCCAATAAAACAATGCGCGTAGAAGTTAGAAAAGATATCTTAAATCTGTAAATTAGTTCTTATCTTGTCGAGAATCAAATAAGCTACTCCTTAGAATCTGGTATGCAATACACAGACTCTATGGGGTAGCTTTTTTTGATAAGATGTTTAAATCCATTTCATGAAAAAGGTTTTACTTTTTATTAATAAAGTCTATTAAAGTGCGAATATTACCCCGGTTAAAGGATAAGAATAACGTAACCTACTAATGAGGAGGATATGATGGATGAACGAAGAACACTCAATTATTCAGCGCGTTTATGACGCGAAAGACGACATGACTGCAGCTGACTCATTTATTTCGGATTACATTCCGTTTATAAAAGCTCAAGTTTCTAAACTCATGAAACGTCCAGTTAATATTCAGCAAGATGATGAATATAGTGTTGCCATGATTGCATTTCACGAAGCTATAAATGGCTATTCTAAAACACGTGGCACGTTCCTAAGTTATGCCTCCTTACTCATGCGGAATAGAATTATCGATTTTTGGCGGAAGAACAACCGGCATAATCAGGTGATTTCAATCAATGCTCCGACTTCAAATGAGGATCAGACAATTGAGGATTCTCTCACAGATGATGAGGATTACGAAGAGAATTTGGCCATACGCGAAGCGACGAAAGAAGAGATTATTGAATTGAGTACTCAACTTCGTGCATTCGACGTTTCTTTGACGGATATTGCAGACAATAGCCCAAAGCAAGAACGAACACTTGCCGCCTGTAAAAGAGTTGTAGCTTACGTGAAAGAAGATGCGGAGCTCATGGAAGATTTTTTACGGACAAAACGTTTACCTTTAAAAAAACTAACGGATGGTTCAAAAGTAGCTCGGAAAACAATTGAGCGACATCGAAAATATATTATTGGCTTGTTATTAATTTATACAAATGGTTATGAAATAATTCGCGGACATTTAGCAGAAGTTATGAAAGGAGTGACCGTGTAATGGAATATTTAGTTATGGAAACATTTAATACGTATGCGGTCCTCTTAGATAGTGAAGGGCGTTTTGTAAAAACAGCTAACCCTGGCTACGAAATAGGCGAGACTGTTACAACCCCCGTTATAATGCGCGATAAACCTCTTGAAAAAGTATCGGGTCTATCTAAGATCAATAAACGAGTTGTTGCAAGTATCGTTGCGATAGCAGCCATGGTTGCATTATTCTTTGGTGTGAATTTTTACCAGCAAAACTATGCACCGTATACGTCAATCTTTATGATGATCAATCCTGAAGTTGAAATGGTTCTAAATCGTAACGGGGAAGTCATTGACTTAGAAGGAGCAAACGCAGATGGTGAAATTCTTTTAGAAGGCTACGAACAAAATAGTAAAGATAAGACGGTTATTTTAAATGAATTGGTTGATCGAGCCGTTGAACAAGGTTTCTTGGCAGAAGGTGGCCAAGTTTCGATATCTATCGATACGCCTGACCAAGCGCTCTTCGAAGAATATGGGATCGAGTTAAGACGAGAATTAGATGGTCGAACAAGAATCACAATTCAAATCACGGATTTAGAGAGTAAAGGCAATATCCCAGCCTCGCCAATCCCACCAGCGGATGATTCAGGTTATGACGATACGGATTATGATACACCAGATGATAACTCTGATTCCGACGAGCCCGTAAAGTCTCAACCAAAACCAAAAGAACCGGCATCTCGAGACGAATCCGATTATGATGATACGGATTACGACGATACGGATTATGATGACACGAATTATGATGATTCAGATTATGACGATTCAGACTACGATGACACAGATTATGACGATTAAATGATGAGAAAGATGCTGACGGAATGTCGGCATCTTTTTGTTATTCTCAATTTGTGACGCTTCATACCGTTGATATTCCTGTGTTATACTGAAATAGAAGGTGGGGAGCGGTATGAGAAACAAATTATATAACATACTAAGTGTTGCTGAAGAAGATAGTCTATTAAGTAAACTATATAATTACCTAAATATCGGGATGACTACAATTAGTTTAATTCCATTAATGTTTAATCGACAGTCCGAATCATTACTGACCATTGAAATTGTTGCTGCAATCTTTTTTGTCGTTGATTACCTATTAAGATGGGCAACTGCTGATTATGCACTCGATAAGGATAGTAAACTAAAAGCTTTTATAGCTTACCCGATTAGTTTTTATGCGATAATAGATATTTTGGCGATACTACCATTCCTCGGATTAATTGATCAATCCTTAAGATTATTCCGACTATTTCGTTTATTCCGCTCGCTTCGTGTCTTTCGAGCGATACATCTATTTCGAAATTCAACCAGTTTCGGCGTATTAAGCCGCGCGATTAAAAGACAAAAAGATTCCTTAATTATTGTAGCTGTTGTTGTATCAAGTTATATTTTTATCGCAGCCTTGTTAGTTTTTAACTTAGAACCAGATACCTTTCCAAATTTCTTAGACGCTCTCGTTTGGGCAACTGAATCCTTAACAACTGCAACCTATACGGATTATTACCCAACCTCTGGTATTGGTCAGACATTATCCATCATATCCTACTTAGTCGGTGTGGGGATTATCGCTTTACCTTCCAGTATTTTAACGGCTGGCTATCTTGATGAACTAGAGGAAATAAAAGGCGCTGAACCGAAACAAACAGAAAATCAAGATGATGAAGACCACACTGAAATGGAAGAAGTAGAAGAAAATAATTAAATCTAAGAAAACTTTGCTTAAATCCATTTCGCTTAGGGACAGGTTTTAGCGAAGTTTTTTATTGGTTAAAACAAAAACAAAAAAGAAAGTTAAAAAATTAGTGTAATACCCCACTTTTTAAAAACTGCATACGTACTCTATTAACGTAACGATATAAAAGGTCAATACTAGAAGTATACCTTTATATATTGATACTTGATTCTCGAATCTTAATATGTAAATAGTGCTGATAATCCTCCCGACTATCATCCTCGAACACTATTTACACTATATGAAAAAGCAGCCCATGCCTCGGGCTGCTTTTTGCTTTTAATAAAGAGTATATTGACCTGTTTATAAATAAATCAATATTTTACACAGTATATTAACTTATTCTGAATTGGTTAATAAACTAAAAAGCTCCTACCCACGAAAAGTGGATGGGAGCTTTGTATTCGTTATAGATGATATTAAAACCAGACGCTCATAAAGAACCAGAGAATCATGGCTAATTGAATGGCTGCTTCAGCTAATTGACCCGTTAAGAATCCGATCACGGATCCATAAGAAGCACGGAAAGATTCTCCGAATGTTTTCCCTTGTCTAATTTCAAGAAAGAAGACAACAATAAGCGGCAAGAAGATAATCCCAAAGGGTGGAAATATAAAGGAACCGATAATAACGGCTAGTCCAGCTCCTCTTTCACTACTTTTACTACCACCGAAACGTTTAACGGATAGAGAGCTTGCAAAAATATCAGTAGCCAATAAGATGATTGTCAATAGAACCATCGATACCCAGAAAAATGCGGTTAACTCACTTGGGTTAATTAAAAAATGATAGATTAGAAATCCACCCCAGACTGCAGCTACGCTGGGTAGTACGGGGTAAATCAAAGCTACAAAACTGAGTACGAATAATCCCAGTACAATGAGCCATAATATAATATCCATCGAACCACCTCTCTTTCTGCTAAATCTACTCCTATTTTACCAAGACATCAAGCTTGACGCATCAGTCTTTAGATGGGCTTTTACTAATGGATTCGATATTGACATTCCATGCTCCCATTTGGTTTGTTTCTCCGTAAGTGAATTGAGCTTCAGTTATTAAGTCACCAGTAGATACATTAAAGATGGCTAAATCAGTTGGTTTAATCGGTAGATTTTCATCATAATCATCAGAATAATCATTTGAAAGGACAAATAATTTATCGGCATAAATGTAATGAATGCTACTTTCAAAATCAATGTTCTTTAGTTCTTTATAGTCTTCTGAGAGATCGACTTCGTTGACTACTGTACCTTCTTCATCTATTTCGACTAAGGTATCATCGGCAATGTGATATAAACGATTATCATCACTGACGAATAATCCTGTGTAGGCAGTCTCTAGTTCCGTGAGCTGCCCCGTTTCATAGTTCATAATATAGGTTCTTGGTTCTTGTGTGATTGAATCTGCAGAATAAAACACTTGTCGTGACTGATTCTTATGAATTATTGAGTATAGCATTGTCCCCAAGTAGTCTTGTGTTTCAAGTAAAATTTCTTCAGTCATATTTTTTGTTTCAAAGTTATATGAAACAAGCGAATATGTTCCATTGTCTGTGTCATAATTATCTCTCGGACCACCTGCTCGAGTTTCGAGTAGGAGACTGATTTCAGGATATTTTTCATAGACACCATAAATACTTGCGTAGTAAACATTCGACCCTGCGTTACGTGTGATCTCATCTTCTATAATCTCATTTGTTTCTTTGTTTAATGCTCTTAGGTATAGTCGTGAATAGATATCACTATACGAACTATCTTGATATTCAAAATGAACAGAAGTGAGATAGTCTCGATCTGATGAAACGGCATATGATTGTATGTTTGGGCCGTACATTAATGGATAGACAAAGTCGGGATAGTCTTCCGTTAACATCATCAAATCCATATCTTCTGTGGCGTCCAACTTTTCTAAAAATGGGAGAGTTCCCGTCACAAGAAGATCGTCCTCAGTTAGACTGAATGAACTAAAGTTATAAATGTAACCATTGAAAGAATAATCTCCAACTGAATGGTCATCTCCTGCAAGAACGGTAAGTTGTACAAGGTCATCTCCATCGATTCGAGGAATCGTTATAAAATAAATCAATAAACCAACAACACTCAACACTAAACTAATAATTGTTTTTAAATAACGCATGTGTATCCTCCTTATACTCGAACTTTATTTTTTAATAGCCATTGACTAATCCATGAGCTGAAAATCATCGCAAGGATTAAGTAAGCACATTTCATTAAGAAAATGTGACTAGGTCTGACAGTCCATGGTAGGATGTCGATTGATTGAAACGTGTTAATCAACAAGTGAGCGGTAAAGAAGCTGACGAAGTAAATCAGTCCGGCTATAGCGCCTTTAAGACCAAAACTTCTTTCAATTAATATCGCAGTAAATAATACAAGTAAAGCAGCAAATGCATAGCCATAAGTGTGAAAGAATTCAAAACCAGTCTCAGGGAATAGGACTTGTTGGAAAATCTCATAAGGGTGTTTAACATTGTGAATATTTAACGCCGTGAAATGTTCGCTTTCAATCGCATTTTTTAACAGAGCAGAAATAATAGCGTAAAGTCCAAACTGTCCAACAAAGGCTAAAAATCCACCAATGACAAAGGCGAGAGCTTTTGCAAAGAAAATTGAAAGTCGATTAATAGGCAACATTAGTAAGCGATAGATAAAGGTATTCTTACCTAACCATTCACGGTACCAGGTAAAAAGACTATAAAAAACAAATAGTAGTGGGATGAATAATATCGATAATGTAAATAACCCACTTCCGGTTACATCATGCATACTGAATTTTTCCATAATGGAATTCGTTTCCATCGCATTTTGTAAATAATCTTCATAATAATTAATTGTTTGAAAGAGTGAAAAGAATTGTAAGACTGCAGATAGAATAAATGTAGGAATTAAGAATTTCAGGAAACGTCCGAGTTCAAATTCCAATAAGCTTAAAAATTTCATCATCTTATAGACCTCCTAAATCATCTGATTGTCCAAGTTCGTGTTGACCAATACGGTCCGCGTAAGGTGAATACGTGTCGCGCATCACATCAATAATTGACTTACCTTCCGTTTCGCGAACTTCCTCAACGTTGAATTCACGTAAAATTTTACCCTCATTCATTAAAATGGCGCGATCGACTATATATTCGATTTCATTAATTTCGTGGGTCGTAATTAAAACCCCTTTATTTTCAACCAAGTAAGAAGTAAACACATCTGAAATTTGTTCACGGGTGAAAATATCGATTCCTGAAAAAGGTTCGTCCATTAAGACGTAGTCAACATCTAAAGCTAAACCGAGTAGTAAATTGACTTTTGCCACGTTACCTTTCGATAAGGTTTTAATTTTATCTTCTTTATTTAAACGGAAAAACTTTAACATTTCATCCGCTCTTTTTGGATTCCAAGTGTCGTAAAATGAGGCCATAAAATCCATTGCTTGGCGAATGCGCATTTCAGGAAGTGTGATAGACGCATCAGGAATAAAGGAAACTTTGTTATAAATTCCTGGATGGTGTTCTTCACCATCAATTAAAATTTTCCCTTTTGTCATTGGTTGTAAGTTCATAATATGGTTTAGAATCGTTGTCTTACCAACACCGTTTACACCAATAAGCGTACTAATTTCACCTTTAGGTACTGTGAAATTAATCCCGTCTAATACTTTTTTACGTCCATACTTTTTGTGTACATCGATTAATTCAATCATTTGTTAATCCCTCCATTTGGGTAATGTCTTTTTGAGAATTCTTTTTCAACTAACTCCGTTATTTCAACATATGAGATATCTATTGTACGTATCGACGAAACAAATTCCTCAACAGCACGTCGAACAAAATCTTTTTTTATTTTTTGAATCAACTCAACATCTTGTGTGACTCGACTGGGTCGATGTGGTTCGGTGTAGATCCAACTCATCTCTTCCATTTCACTAAATGCTCTTTGGACCGTGTTCGGGTTAATATTAAACTTTCGTGCAATCTCACGACGCGAAGGTAATTCTTCGCCTGGTTTGAGTTGGTTACTCACAAGCTTCTCTCTGAAATAGTCAATCAGCTGTAAATAGATGGGGTCTCTTTTGTTAAATTGAATCATCCTTAAATCCTCCTTTTTAAGCAGCTATTTCAAATAGTGTATTAAGTGGTTGGTACACTAAGGGTAAAAAAATAGCTCAATCGCATTAATTTGTTAAGTGTATTATATGCCTAGTACACTATATGTGTCAACAACTTTTAAAAAATTAATAGATAAATAGTCAGAACTGCTTGTAGAGCGGGTTTTT
>DAIOTD010000051.1:0-9026 GCA_036752205.1 Atopostipes sp. | reverse complement strand
AATTTTGTCCAGTGTGAATGAGACTCTGCCCATTTCGCCGGGCGAAATGTACCCTTTTGATCTATGTGGATGAATTTGCCGAAGCAAATTTTCCTTTTTCTCTTGATTGATGCATTTCGCCCGGCGAAATGGTCCTTGGAAGCTTGGAAGGAAAAATCTCACAGTGAGATTTTGACCGAAGACGACAAAAAAGCGCCAGATTCGATAGGATTCTGGCGCTTCTATAATATAGTTTATTCTAGTCTAAGTCTGTGATTTTACCAGTATCTAAGTAGACAATCCACTCAGCAATATTTTTAACGTAGTCTCCGATACGCTCTAAGTGCATACCTACAAAAGAATAGTCGGCGGCTGCTAATACAGAGTCTGGATCTTGTTTCATTAATTTTACTGCAGCTAAGCGAAGACTTAGGTACAACTCGTCTACTTCTTTATCGCGCTTCGCTGTTGTTCTTGCTTTATCCACATCAAACTCAACGAATGCATCGATAATATCTGTACACATAGAAGTAATCTTCTCACCCATTTGTGAAATGATGTGTTCTAAATCTTCATCTCGCTTTTTCCCTTTAACTCGAATTGTTGTCTCTGATACGCTAGCTGCATGGTCTCCCATACGTTCTAATTCAGAAGAGGCACGCATAACTGCTAAGACTCGACGCAAGTCTGACGCGTTTGGCTGTTGTAAAGCAATAATTTCATAACTCTTACGGTCAATTTCATTTTCTTTTTGGTTAATTTTTTCGTCACCATCGATTACCTGTTGTGCGATAACTGCGTCATGGTTTACTAGACCTTTTACCGATTTGTAAATTGTGTCATTGACCATACGCCCTAACTGTAATAAATCACGATGGATTTCTGCTAATTTTTCATCAAATATTGTTCTCATGAAACATCCCCCTAGTAGAATATGTTTATTGCTTAACCAAATCGACCAGAAATGTAATTCTCTGTTTGTTGATTGTCTGGATTTGTAAAGATTTTAGTTGTATCTCCAGTTTCAATTAATTCTCCACTCAAGAAAAATGCGGTACGGTCTGATACACGTGATGCTTGTTGCATATTGTGTGTAACCATCGCGATCGTATAATCGTCTTTTAATGTTGTTACTAGCTCTTCAATTTTAGCTGTTGAGATTGGGTCAAGTGCACTTGTCGGCTCGTCCATTAATAATATTTCAGGCTCTACAGCTAATGCGCGTGCAATACAAATACGTTGTTGTTGTCCACCTGAAATCGATAACGCACTACGATCTAAGTAATCTTTTACTTCATCCCAAATTGCCGCATCACGTAAAGAACGTTCAACGATTTCATCTAATTCATTTTTATCTCTAATTCCGTGCGTTCTTGGACCATAAGCAATATTATCGTAAATACTTTTTTGAAATGGGTTCGGTTGTTGGAACACCATTCCAATTTTTTTACGGAGTGTGTTTACGTTAACATCTTTCTCGTAAATATTCTTACCATTGTACTCGATTGTACCTTCAATTCGAGCACCTTCAACTAAATCATTCATACGGTTTAATGTTTTAATAAAAGTTGATTTTCCAGAACCAGATGGTCCGATAAAAGCAATCACTTGGTTTTCGTAAATATCCATGTTTATGTTTTTCAACCCTTGGAAATCTCCATACCATAAGTTTAAATCTCTAATTTTCATTTCAGCCATGATTTATTTTCCTCCCTTAGCAACTTTGCGACTAATAATAGTCGATAAAGCATTCAAGAATAATACAACAAAGACTAATACTACCGCTGTAGCATAAGCTTCGTTAACGTGGAAACCTTCCTGAGATAACACATACATATGAACAGCTAGTGTACGCCCAGATGCGAATACAGAGTTTGGAAGGTTCGTAGATGAACCGAGTGTATAAATTAACGCTGCTGATTCCCCAATGATTCGACCAATCGCTAAAATAATACCCGATAAAATACCTGGCATCGCAACCGGTAAAACAACGTTAAAAATCGTACGTAACTTCCCGGCACCTAGTGCGAAACTTGCTTGACGTAAAGGCATGCCTACAGATAGTAACGCTTCCTCTGTCGATCGGATGATTAATGGCAAGACCATAATCGTCATGGTGAAAATTCCAGCAAGTAATGAGAAAGAAAATTCTAAGTAGGTTACAAAGAATAAGAATCCAAATAATCCATAGACAATCGATGGAACGGCTGCTAATGTATCAGTTGCCATTCCGATTAATTTTACAACGGGTTTTGTACGATCGGCATATTCAACAAGATAAATCGCTGTAAAGATACCAATCGGTCCTGCAACTAACAATGAGCCACCAATTGTAAAGAGTGTTGTGATTAATGCAGGCATTAAAGACACGTTCTCAGTTGTATATTCCCATGCAAATAAATCTAAACTAATGTACGGTACCCCATTAATAAACACAAAGAGAAGCATGAAAAATAGTGCGCCGAATGTAATCGTAGCGCCTAAGTAAACTAATCCACGGGCGATCAAGCTTTTTGTATGACTATTCACTCTTACTTCGCCTCCTTATTCTTAATCAAGATGAATGTACCATTAATGATTAGAATGAAGATAAATAAGACAACTCCCGTTGCGATTAGTGCAGAACGGTGGTCTCCAGAAGCATAACTCATCTCTAATACAATGTTTGTTGTTAAAGTACGAACACCTTGTGTTAAGCTGTTTGGAACTATTGGTTGGTTACCAGCAACTAGAACGACAGCCATCGTCTCTCCAATCGCACGTCCAATTCCTAATACCACACTAGAAAGAACGCCCGATTTTGCAGCAGGTATCATAATGGTAAAGATGGTTCTTTCGTGTGTCGCACCTAGACCCACACCCGCATTATAGTATGAGCGAGGTACGGCCCTTAAAGATGCTTCAGATAATTCGATAATCGTTGGTAAAATCATAATACCTAATAAGATCATAGCGGTTAACATGCTATAACCATTTCCTCCAACATTGTCACGAATTAAAGGCACTAAGAACTGTAGTCCAAAGAAACCATAGACAATCGAAGGGATTGATGCCATTAAACTAACAGCTGGTTTTAAAATTTTATATAAATTTGGTGGGCAGAAATCTGCCATGAAAACGGCCGTTAACACACCAATCGGTACACCTATTGCAGTCGCACCTAAGGTTACATAAATCGAACCCATCATCATCGGTAGTAGTCCAAAACGCGGTACACTATTCGACGGTCTCCATTCAGTTCCAAATAAGAATTCATCTAATCCATATTTAAACATGACTGGTAAGCCATTTGAGAATATAAAGAAAATAATAAGAACTAACGAAACGATAGACATCGTTGCAGCCATAAAGAATACGCCATTCCAGACACGTTCTTTTCTTTCAGCCAAATTAATCTTCCTCTCTTACTTTTAATAAAATATAAGCTTTTTTCCTAGTATACCAGATTAAGTGAAATAGGGTTATATTCTATTAAAAATATATAATATACGTCTAAAATAAAAAAGGGAGAACAGTTGATTATTCTCCCTGTAATCTAAACTTTACTTCTTAATTTTATTGAACGGCATCCCAAACCGTTACGTCACCTGAATAGATTCCTGCGATGTCTTCTAATGAAAGATCATCTGTCGGGTTATCGTTATTCACAATAACTGCAATCCCATCAATCGCTAAAGCTGCTGTTTCTGTGACTTGTGATTGCTCATCGTCAGACAGTTCGCGAGAAGCCATTCCAATATCCGCCGTTTGGTCTATTGCTGCAGTTACACCAGCACCTGATCCAGGAGCCGTAATTTCAATGACGACATTTGGATTTTTCTCTCGGTAAGCTTGTGCAATACGTTCCATAATTGGTTGGACCGAAGTTGAACCAACAATTGAAATGTTTCCGTCTAAAGCAGATGATGTGTACTCAGGTGCATCTGAATCGACTGCAACATAGCCTTCTTCAGATACTAAAGCCTGTGCTTGATCCGAGAACATGAAGTCCCAGAAATCTTGAGCCACTTCGCTTAACTCTCCACCGTAAGTGACGTTGAAGTTACGTGCAACTTCGTAGTCGCCGGCGATAATGTTTTCTGGTGTAGCTTCTACACCGTTAACATTTACTGCTTTAATCGAATTGTCTAGAGATCCTAATGAAATGTAACCTACAGCGTATAAATCTCCAGCTACACCTTGCATAACTGCGCTTGTTCCGTTTTGAACTGTCGCACTTTGTGTGATCGCATCATCGCCATTGTCATCAACGACATCGGCAATTTCAGAGAATGCTCCACGAGTTCCAGATCCTTCTTCACGAGTAATGACGTGAATATCTGTTGAAGCGTCGAATTCTCCGCTATCTGAAGCATTATCGCTACCACACGCAGCTAATAATAAAGTTAAGCTCACAGTTGAAATCACTTTTGCTGTTTTTCCTAAAGTCATAAGTAAAATCTCCTCTTTTCTTGTAATTGATGGCCCAATTTCGCCTTCCAATACATCATACAATCTTTATATTTATATAAGATGTATTTTATGTAAAGGTTATGTAAAGACGAATCGACTAAGTTTTGTTCTCTTCTTCAATATTGATTGGAAGCCTTACTACAAAGGTCGTACCGACGTTTTCTTCACTAAACAATTCAATTTGTCCGCCTATACTTTCTACGACCCATTTTACAATAGAAAGCCCTAGCCCTGTCCCACCCGAGTTACGCGTTCGTGCCGAATCGACCCGATAAAAACGCTCAAAGATACGACTCTGACTTTCTAGCGGGATACCCATACCGTTATCGATTATTTGAATGATAGCGTACTCACCATCTGATTCGATATCGACAATAACTGTTCCTTTCTCAGGCGTATAAGCTATCGCATTTGCAATTAAATTCATGAGTATTTGTTTTAAGTAATCACGGTTTGAATAAATCCTCATTTGATTTGTTTCTTCTATATGAGTGTTCATGTCCTTCAAGTCAATTTTCTGTTGTAAGATTTGGAAGACTTCTTGCACGACTTCTAAAATATTAATCCATTCTCGACTAAATCTTTCTTGTCCTTGTTCTAAGCGAGACAATTGTAAAATATCACTGACCATGGAATCTAATCGTATCGATTCCACATGCATAATCTCTAAAAACTCTTTTAGGAGTTCTTTATCATGCATTGCACCGTCCAGTAAGGTTTCACTAAAGCCTTTTAATGCCGTAATTGGTGTACGCAACTCATGAGAGACGTTCGTCACAAAGTCAGTTCGCACATTCTCTAATCGCTGAATTTCAGTAATATCATAAACTAAAATGATATAATTGTACTCATTTGGCCTAGTACCAGGTACAGGTATGACGTTGGTATCCAGTGTTTTCTCTTCAGGAATATAGAGCTTAATTTCCTTATTCATCGTTTCGTTCTTTTTAATCGCCTTTTCGATTAATTCGATCAGTTCTGCACTTCGAATATAGTCGGTGTATAAATGAGAAATCTGTCCATATAGATTTACCCCTAGTAATTCATTCATGACAGGGTTAACCATCTGAATCTGACGTTCTTCATTTATTAACATCACACCAATAATAAGGTGATTAATCAAGCCATACGTCCTCTGTTCGCTTACTTTTAATTGTTTACTTTGGGTGTCTAAGTTCACTGCTAATTCGTTGATGGATTCTCCTAAATGACTGATATTATCAATGGAATGTCCATAGTAACGCGCTTCGTACTGTTCATTTGTTAAGTCCGTTACAACAGCATCCATTTCAGTCATGGCGTTTGCTAACTGATTAATCCAGTTTCTTGATACGGTTATCAAGACGAGAATCAGCAGTATCGTACCAATCAACTGAATAACCAGTACTTGGTCTATGATTGTTGATATGTCTCTAACTTCACTGGATAGTCGTAAGATACCAACTGGGTTGCCCGTTTCATCTTTAATTGCCTGCGCAATATAATATTGCTCTCTTTTATTCGCTAATCCTGTTCGTCTCGAAACTCCTGTGTCTTCCCCTAATAAAACCTGCTGTACTTCCGTTTCTTGGCTTTGGTTGTCTAAGTCAGATAATGGGATAGCAGAGTCATATAAGGGATTTCCATCGAGATCAATAAATGTCATACGGTAGTTTACGATTGTTGAAATCTGCAATAGACTATCGATAACTGTATCATTCGACAAGCCTGCTTGTCTGTTTTCAGTATAAATATAATTAGCTAATTCCGCTATTTCATCATGAATTGTTTCTTTTTGTTGTTCGACTAATCGGCCTTCGACGATGTTCTGTAATAAAAAAGAAAGTAGCAGAATAAAAACTGCTACGACTAAAATGTATGACCCATATAAACGCTGCTTTATCTGATTCATTTTGGTTCCTCTAACTTGTAACCAAAGCCTCTAGCAGTAATAATATATTTTGGTTTTTTTGTATCGATCTCAATTTTCTCTCTCAAGTGACTGATATGTACGTCAACAATACGAGTCTCGCCCGCAAAATCATAATTCCAAATTGCATTTAATAGTTGTTCTCGACTTAATATACGTCCTGTTCGACGTGTTAAATAGATTAATAATTCATACTCTTTAGGTGTTAACTCAATGAGCTCATCACGTACATAGACTTCAAACTTTTCTGGATAGATAACGATATCTCCAACCATGATGACATCTTCCTGATTGTGTTTTTGTTCTATTTCTTTTTCCGCACTCTTATAACGTCTAAATATTGCTTTCATTCGTGCAATCACTTCTCGAGGGCTAAATGGTTTTGTGATATAGTCATCTGCACCAATTTCTAAACCTAATATTTTGTCAATTTCAGAATCTTTTGCTGTTAGCATAATAATCGGTATTTCGCTTTTAGCTTGTCTGATTTCACGACAAATTTCCATTCCATCTTTATTTGGTAACATCAGATCAAGTAAAATCATGTGATAAGGGTTGTTTAGAGCCATTTGTAACCCTTCTTCCCCATCCATTGACGATTCGACTTCATATCCTTCTTGCTCAAGATTATAAGTGAGTAACTTTAAAATCGAAAGTTCGTCTTCAAT
This sequence comes from Atopostipes sp., assembly GCA_036752205.1. GTDB lineage: Bacteria > Bacillota > Bacilli > Lactobacillales > Carnobacteriaceae_A > Atopostipes. Next base: position 2,018 of record DAIOTD010000051.1, on the reverse strand, counting down.
AACCAATACTTTTTTCATTTTCCGCTTCCTCTCCCTGTAAAAAGACAGTAAACTACATCTAATTATCTAAAATTAACAACCCTAAGCTATTAAAATCATCATCATATAAAGGTGTTTGGACCATAACAATCTCATTGTCCACTCTTAATACGCGCATTTTAATATACGAACGATTATAAGCAACGACACGATTGTAATCTTCTATCGAATTCATTTCAGTATCGTTCATTTCAAGAATCGTATCTCCAACGGATAAGGACATTCGATCAGCTGGGGATTCAGAACGTATAGCAATCACACGAAGCCCTTCATTTGTCGGACCGTAACGAAACGCCCATTGTTTTTCACGTCGACGATGACGAATCAATACGCCAAAACTGAATAGGAATAAGAGACCTACACCCCATATACTAAAAGCGGGTATAAAATAAGCGATAATAAATGTAGCTAAACCTATGAGACCAACATATCGAAAATCTTTCTTAATTAAAGCTGTTGCCTCATGAATGAGTTGAGTAGAAATCGTGAAATGAAAACCAACTAATATTGGCATAAATAATAGTGCATAAGATTCTCCATTGATTTCTAATAACGGCCACCACGAAGCGATTTTACTAAAAGCTTCGCCTGGAACAATCACCATAAGTGGTAAGAGCCATAGTGACTTTCTTTGGTATTTTGCGACACTTTTTCCTCTTTTTGATGTTCTTAATACTGGGTATAATCTTGATTCTTCTCGGTCAATCAATAGATAGATTGAAAGAAGTAAAATTAAAGAAGCGATGAATAATATATTCGTTGTTAACTGATTATGATTAATAACGGCATTGTATGTAAAGTCGTTCAATTGATATAGTTGCTTGAACGGTAATAACGGAATGTTAAAACTTAGCAGCGATAGAACTTTATAACCAATAGAGGTCAATGAAAATGTAAATATTGGGTGAATTAAACGAGAACCTCCTATAAGAAGAAGTACAATTGTTATCAGTTGGTATAAGATGAACCATTCAATCGTAAGTTGCACTCCTATCCCTACTGATAATAAAGAGAGGACTAAACCTGGAATAATACCTTTGAATAAAAAGTTTTTGATTTCAAAGTTTTCACGAACAAAGTTTACACGATATGTTTTACGTGTATACTCCACTCTTCGACGATAGTTGATAAATGAATAGATTAATCCACTGATGAAAACCGGTTGGATTAATAGTAATAATAAGGACTTTAAGACATGATTTGCCAATATTTTCTCTCCTACTCTGTCAATTTCAATGAAACTATAATTTCATTTTACAGTCTTCATGTTAGCATTTCAACATTGAAATACCACAGTTTATTTTAGGTACACAAAAGGCCACAAGTATTCACTATACTTGCGGCCTGTACGAATGGTAAATTTTGAGTGTCACTATTGATTTAGTGACTAATTAACGTCCAAATCCTACAACTTTGTTCGCCCAGTAGCCTGAGTTGATTGATGCTACTGCAACACCTGTAGATGTTTGTGAACCGATAAAGTTTCCACCACCAAGGTAAATACCTACGTGGTTAACGCCACGACCTGCTAATGAAAAGAAGATTAGGTCTCCTGGCTGTGCTTGGGCTCTTGATACACGGCTAGTTGCTGAGTATTGAGCTGCCGCTGAACGTGGTATTGAACGACCTGCTTGTTGGAATACGTGACGTGTAAATCCTGAACAGTCAAATCCAGCTGTTGTTGAACCACCGTAGACATATCGAATACCTTTTAGACTATGTGCAATACCTAATAACGAACCATTATTGGCTGCTGGAGCTGGAGCTGGTGCCGGAGCTGCTGCTTGAGACGAGCTCGGTGTAACAGCACCTCTATTTGTACTTGAACTTGTGTTCGAGCTTGCAACTGTAACACTTGCTGTACGTGCTGATGCTAATGCACGACGACGTGCTTCTGCAGCCGCTGCTTGCGCTAATAAACGATCTCTCTCACCTTGAGCAACTGCTTTTTTAGCAGCAATCTCAGCAAGCATTGTTTC
>DAIOTD010000050.1:0-9160 GCA_036752205.1 Atopostipes sp. | reverse complement strand
GATGCGGAAACAACTGGACGTTTACTAGATATCTTCTTGAAAGAATTAATGGAAGAACATGAGATAACGAATCTTATGAATATGAATGATAATATTGGGGCAGCGGATGGCTATAAACGTTCCCGTCCTACGCACGCTACTCTATTAGTGAAATCAGAAGTTGGACTAAAAAACTTATATAAATTAGTTTCTAAAAGTTTAACGGAATATTTTTACCGGACTCCACGTATACCGCATCGTGTACTAGAAGAATATAAAGAAGGCATATTAGTCGGAAGTGGATGTTCGAATGGAGAAGTATTCACTACAATGATGCAGCGCGGATATGATGATGCAAAAGAAGTTGCTCAAAAATATGACTTTTTAGAAGTTATGCCGAAAGATGCTTACTTGCATTTAAAAGAGCGTGAGTTAATCAAAAATGACCAAGATTTAGAAGAAGTCTTAATGAATATTGTTAAACTAGGTGATGAGTTAGGTATCCCAGTTGTAGCAACGGGTAATGTACATTATCTTAACGAGCAAGACGATATTTCTAGAAAGATTATTTTACAATCTATAAATTCAAATAACACAGAGCAGACGTTACATCCAAAAGTTCATTTTAGAACAACGGATGAAATGCTTGAAGCTTTCTCTTTCCTAGGTGAAACAAAAGCAAAAGAAGTTGTGGTTACGAACTCTCAAAAAGTTAAAAATATGATCGATTCAGACGTAAAGCCGTTAAAAGATGATCTGTATTCTCCTAAAATGGAAGGTGCAGAAAAAGAGATTCGCGATATGACATACGACAAAGCAAAAGAATGGTATGGTGAAGACCTACCTGAAATTGTTGAAGCTCGGATAGAGCGAGAACTCGATAGTATCATCGGTAATGGATTTGCGGTAATCTATTTAATTTCACAAAAATTAGTTGAGAAGAGTAACCAAGAAGGCTACCTTGTTGGATCTCGAGGTTCTGTCGGGTCGAGTTTTGTTGCGACCTTAACAGGTATTACAGAGGTTAACCCGCTAGCACCTCACTATCGCTGTGGTCAGTGTCAGTTTTATGAATTCTTTGAAGATGGATCAGTCAGTTCAGGTTTTGACTTACCTCCGAAACAATGTCCGAATTGTGATATCACACTTATTTCAGATGGACACGATATTCCGTTTGAAACCTTCTTAGGTTTCAAGGGAGATAAGGTTCCGGATATTGATTTGAACTTCTCAGGAGAATACCAGTCAAAAGCTCATGATTACACGAAAGAATTATTTGGTGAAGAGTATGTTTACCGAGCAGGTACAATTGGTACAATTGCTGAACGTACAGCATATGGGTATGTTAAAGGTTATGAAGGTGACATGCAAAAACGTTATCGGGGCGCTGAAATTGATCGCTTAGTTAAAGGAATTACAGGGGTTCGTCGTACGACAGGGCAGCACCCGGGTGGGATTATCGTTGTTCCAGACTATATGGATGTTTTTGATTTTACACCGATTCAATACCCAGCAAACGACCAAGAATCAGAATGGTTTACAACTCACTTTGATTTCCACTCGATTGAAGATAACTTATTAAAACTGGATATTTTAGGGCATGATGACCCTACAATGATTCGTATGTTAGAAGATTTATCGGGAATTCCTGCAAAAGATATCCCACTAAACGACCCAGATGTGATGTCCTTATTTAAAGGACCAGAAGTGATGGGCGTTACAGCGGAACAAATCTACTCGAAAACAGGTACATTAGGTGTTCCTGAGTTTGGTACACCATTCGTACGAGAAATGTTAGAACAAACAAAGCCAGAGACGTTCTCTGAATTATTACAGATTTCAGGATTATCACATGGTACAGACGTTTGGTTAGGTAATGCTCAAGAATTAATCAAAAAACATGATATTCCACTATCTGATGTTATCGGAACACGTGACGACATCATGGTCTACCTGCAATATAAAGGTGTAGAAGATAGTATGGCCTTTAATATAATGGAGTTTGTTCGTAAAGGACGCGGTATACCAGATGAATGGCAAGCTGCTATGCGAGAAAATGATGTTCCGGAATGGTATATTGAATCTTGTCTTAAAATTAAGTATATGTTCCCGAAAGCCCATGCGGCAGCCTATATTATAATGGCGTTAAGAATCGCTTACTTTAAAGTTCATTACCCATTATTCTACTACGCGACGTTCTTCTCAATTCGAGCAAAAGATTTCGATTTAGAGGCGATGACGGGTGGAAAAGAGACACTAAAAGCAAAGATTAATGAAATATATGGCAAAGGTCTAGACGCAACACCGAAAGAAAATACTTTGGTTGTTACATTAGAAGTTGCGAATGAAATGTTAGAGCGAGGCTTTAATATCAAAATGGTTGACCTCAATAAATCAGATGCTTTAGATTTCACTATCGAAGAAGATTCTTTAATTGCACCGTTTAGAGCCGTCCCTTCATTAGGGGCTAACGTTGCTAAACAAATTGTTGAAGCCCGTAAAGACGGTGACTTCTTATCTAAAGAAGACTTAGCTAAACGTGGTAAAGTCAGTAAAACAGTTATGGAGTATCTAACAACAAATAATGTGGTAAATCATCTACCAGATGAAAATCAGCTATCATTATTTGATTTCTAATCTAGTTTTTAACTAGGTGCACAAGGATTGCATTGAATATGTGTTTGTGTTATTATCTAGTAGTAGTTAAGATTAAGAAAAGAGGGAGTGAGCCGATTTTTGGCTCACTCTTTTTGATGAAATAGAAGTATTACTATAAAATGAACAAATAAGACGAGGTGAGAGAATGAACACAATCAAAATTGTAACCGAAATAGTGGAACCAATAGCAGAAGAAAATGGCTATCGAGTTGTTGATATTGAGTACGTAAAAGAAGGTAAACATTGGTTTTTACGAATCTATATCGATAAACCTGGTGGAGTCGATTTGAATGACTGTGCAAAGTTTAATGAGTTAGTTAGCGAACAGTTGGACAACGTTGAACCAGATCCAATTCCTTACGCATATTACTTAGAAGTTTCTTCTCCTGGAGCAGAAAGACCTTTAAAGACCGCAGAAGACTTTGAGACAGCCGTTGGCCGCTATATTCATATCTCTCTTTTTGAACCTGTTGATAAAAAGAATACTTTCGAAGGTACATTAAAAGAGTTAACAGATGAAGAAGCAACATTAGTTTATAAAGAAAAAACAAAAGAAATCCAAGTAACCATTGACCGATCTAATATTTCAAAAGCAAGATTAGCGATAGAATTTTAATAAATAGGAGCGAAAAACATGAGTGACGCATTAATTAATGCTTTTGAGTTACTGCAAGCTGAAAAAGGTATTTCAGCGGAAGTAATTATTGAAGCATTGGAATCAGCATTGGTTTCTGCATATAAGAAAGAATATGGCACGTCTCAAAACGTAGAAGTAAAATTCGATGCTACACGTGGGGCAGTCATTGTCTACCAAATTAAAGATGTTGTAGAAGAAGTGGAAGATGAAAGTACTGAAATTTCAATACAGGATGCAAAAGATGTTAACTTTGCATATGAAATCGGCGACAAAATGAAGTTCGAAGTCACTCCTAAAAACTTTGGACGTTTGGCTGCTTCAACAGCAAAACAAGTTGTGACACAACGATTACGTGAAGCAGAACGAACAGTTATTTATGATGAATATATTCAATATGAAGATGACTTAGTAACAGGTATTGTTGAACGTCAAGATGATAACTACGTCTTTATTAATTTAGGTAAAGTAGAAGCGGCAATGTCTACTCGTAACCAAATTGAAGGTGAAGTTTATCGAACGCACGACCGAATTAAGGTTTATGTAAGCAACGTTGAAAATGCGACAAAAGGACCTCAAGTATTCGTTAGCCGAACACATCCTAACTTAATTAAACGTTTATTTGAACAAGAAGTTCCTGAGATTTTTGAAGGAATTGTTGAAATTAAATCCATTGCTCGTGAGGCAGGGGATCGTTCGAAATTAGCTGTTTATTCACATGATGACAATGTGGATGCTGTTGGTACGTGTGTTGGTCCAAAAGGGACACGAGTCCAAACAATCGTTAACGAATTGAATGGCGAGAATATGGATATTGTTGAATGGGATGAAGATCCTAAAGAATTTATCAAAAATGCATTAAACCCAGCGGATGTCGTTGAAGTGTATTTAGACGAAGAAAGCCGCGAGTGTACGGCAGTTGTTCCAGATATGCAATTATCATTAGCGATTGGCCGACGTGGACAAAACGTTCGTTTAGCTGCTCGTTTAACGGGATACAAAATTGATATTAAATCAGAAGAAGATTTTGACCCAACAGAATTTATCCAAGCACAAGCTGAAAAAGATATGCTTGAAGAAGGCGAGAACCTGGATGTTTCTACAGAAGTAACGGGAGAAACTGTTATTGATAATACAGATGAGTTCTTCGATTCATTAGAAGAAACAGACGTGAGTAATGACACAGATGCACTGGACGATGCAGAAGATTTCTTTGAAATATTTGACGATCAACATGATGAAGACACTGCATTAGAGACAGAAGCATTAGAAACAGATCAAGATGAATTATTAGATAACACTGATATTGTTGAAGAAATGACAGAAGAACCTGTTGATTCAGTAGACGAATTATCAGTTGAGATAGAGGAAATTGATCAAGAACTAGCCGAGAATGATGAAGAGTAAAATTAATCTATAACTTTGATGAATGAATAATGAGGTGAGTGGGCATGAGTAAGAAAAAAGTTCCATTACGTAAATGTGTTGTTTCTGGCGAAATGAAAGAAAAAAAAGAAATGGTGCGTATTGTTAAAACCAAAGAAGATGAAATTTTCATTGATGAAACAGGTAAGAAGAATGGACGTGGAGCTTATGTTTCGCTAGATCCTGTCGTTATACAGAAGGCCAAGGATAAAGATGTATTAAGTAGTGTTTTAAAAACTAAACTATCCGATGATTTTTATGATGAGTTATTAGATCATGTAAATTATCGAATTGCGCGATTGGAAATCATGAAACAAAATGAATAATAAAATAAAAGCATTAAACTTACTGGGACTAGCACAACGTGCACGTAAATTAGAGAGTGGCAGTCCGACAGTATTAACAAGTATACGAAGTAAACAGGCGAGACTGGTTATTATCGCAGATGATGCTAGTCTAAATACGAAAAAGCAATTTTTAGATAAATCTGACTATTATGATATACCATCTATTGTGACACTTACCAAAGCCGAGATTTCACAGGCAATCGGTAAAGAAAGGACGGTATGCGCATTTACAGATGACGGATTTGCACAATCCTTTAAAAAGTTGCTTTAAGAGAAGAGAAAGGTGATTGTATGAGCAAAAAACGTGTCTATGAATTTGCTAAAGATCTTAATGTCGAAAGTAAAACAATCCTAGAAAAAGCAGAGAGTTTAGGTATCGAATATGGAAGTCACATGTCTTCGATGACTGATGATGAAATGAGTAAAGTAAAATCTGCTTTACAACCGAAACAAGAAAAACCAAAATCCAATGAAAAGAAGGTAAATCCCTCGAAAAAAGAAAATACGAATAATAAAAAAACATCTACAAATCAAAACAAACAAGTGAAACAAACGAACAATACGAAGCCAAATACGAAACAAAAAACAAACAACCAGCAAAAGCCAAATAACCAACAGAAATCTGCTAACAAACCTAATACTCAACAGAAACCTATTAGCAAACCAAAACAACAAAATAGCAATAAGCCAAAAGTTGCTAAACGTACAACGAACGAACAAGAACGTGCGGAGCAAATTGAAGCTCGTACTGGAGGCCGTGGTAAATCTAGACGATTCCGTGGTACTCGTGGAGGTCCCGGTGGAAGACGCCGTCGTGGAGGCCGCAACAAGAATCAACAACATCAACAAGTTGCTGGTGTAAGTAAGAAACCAATGCCAACATCTGTTGAATACTCTGAGGGTATGACTATAGCTGAAATTGCACAAAAGCTACACAAAGAGCCAGCTGAATTAGTGAAAAAATTATTCATGGACGGCGTAATGGTTACTCAAAACGATTCATTGAGTAAAGACGTTATTGAAGTTTTACTATTGGATTACGGAGTAGAAGCAATTGAAAAAGTTGAAGTAGACATTACGGACCTGGACACTTACTTTGAACAAGAAGTAGATGAAGACAAGTTAGTAACACGTCCACCAACAGTTACAATTATGGGACACGTTGACCATGGTAAAACAACTTTACTGGATACATTACGTCAAACGAGTGTTACACAAGGTGAAGCTGGAGGAATTACTCAACATATTGGTGCATACCAAGTAGAGATTGATGACGAGTTAATTACATTCTTAGATACACCTGGACACGCGGCTTTCACAACAATGCGTGCTCGTGGTGCAGATGTGACTGATATTGTTATTATCGTAGTTGCTGCAGATGATGGTGTTATGCCACAAACTGTTGAAGCGATTAATCATGCGAAAGCAGCAGACGTTCCAATTATTGTAGCTGTTAACAAAATTGACAAACCAACTGCTGATCCAGACCGTGTTAAACAAGAATTGCTTGAATATGAATTAGTTCCTGAAGAGTGGGGTGGAGATACAATTTTTGTTGAAATCTCAGCTAAATTCGGGAAAAATATTGAAGAGTTACTAGAGATGATTCTATTAGTAGCAGAAGTTCAAGAATTAACGGCTGACCCAAGTGGACTTGCTGTTGGTAGTGTACTAGAAGCACGCTTAGACAAATCTAAGGGACCAATCGCAACACTGTTAGTTCAAAATGGTACTTTAAGAAAAGGAGATGCAGTAGTTGTTGGTACAACATACGGACGTATTCGTACGATGACTAACGACAAAGGCATGCGTATTAATGAAGCAGGCCCTATGACTCCAGTTGAAATTACTGGATTAAATGGCACGCCTAATGCAGGTGACCAATTCGTAGTATTTGAAGATGAGAAGACAGCACGTCAAGTAGCTGAAACACGTCAAGCCGATGCGATTGATGAGCAACGTCAATCTGGAACAAAAGTAACATTAGATAACTTATTCGAAAGTCTTGAAGAAGGCGAAATGAAAGAAGTTAATGTTATTGTTAAAGCAGACGTTCAAGGTTCTATTGAAGCAATCACTGGTAGTTTAGAGAAGATTGACGTAGACGGTGTTAGAATTAACGTTGTTCATACTGGAGTTGGAGCAATTAATGAAACCGACGTATCATTAGCTGGTGCAAGTTCAGCAATCTTAATCGGATTCAGTGTTCGTCCAACACCTCAAGCTGCCGAAAATGCAAAAACTGAGGAAGTCGAAATTAGAACATACAACGTAATCTACGACGCAATTGATGAAATCGAAGCGGCAATGAAAGGTATGCTAGATCCTGAATACGAAGAACAAGTTACAGGTACAGCTACAATTCGTGAAACTTATAATGTATCAAAAATTGGTACAATCGCTGGTGGAGTCGTGAGTAGTGGAGTAATCAAACGTAGTAGTTCAATTCGTTTAATCCGTAATGGAGTCGTAGTTCATGAAGGTGAATTAGGAAGTCTCCGTCGTTTCGATGATGATGTACGAGAAGTACTAAACGGATTCGAATTTGGATTTACAATTGATAAATATAATGACATTAAGATTGATGACGTCATTGAAGCATTTGAAATGGTAGAAATTGAAAGAAAATAAATAATAAATGTAGGTGAAAAAGTATGGCAAACTATCGAGTAGGACGAGTAGCACAAGAAATATTAAAAGAAGTAAATGATATTCTTCGACATAATGTACGTGACCCTCGTGTGCAAGGAATTACAATTACAGATGTAGAGCTGACTGGGGACTTACAACAAGCAAAAATATATTACAGTTCTTTGGAAGAAGATGACCAAAGTAAAAAAGATACACAAGCCGGTTTAGATAAAGCGACCGGTTTAGTTCGTAAGGAATTAGGTCAACGCCTTACAACTTATCGAACACCTGAATTAATATTCGCTAGAGACGAATCAGTTGAGTATGGAAATCGTATTGACGAATTACTAAACCAACTTCGAAGTGAAGATAACTAAATTTAATAGTAAAGCTCATATAAATCGAATCGATTTATATGAGCTTTTTTCTCTGTCAAAATAGAAGTGAAATCATTCGATTACCTGTATAATTCATTTATGTCATTTACGAAGAAAAATATAATTTAGGATGATGAACAAATGAAAAAGATTATGGTCATAGGAAGTATATCCACAGATTTTAATGTTCAAACAGATAGAAGGCCCAAAGTTGGTGAGACAGTTAAGGGTCAAAGTTTTTCAACGAGTTTTGGTGGAAAAGGTGCAAATCAAGCTGTCGCAGCTGCTCGTTTAGGTGCAAATGTTCATATGGTTGGTACCGTTGGGTCAGATGAGTTTGGGCATTTACTTATTGATAATTTAGAAGCTAACGGTATCTCTACTACACTTGTCGAGCAAGTTAATAATGTTGAATCAGGATCGGCCCATATTATATTAGCGGATAATGATAACTCAATAATCTATATCCCAGGCGCGAACAATGAGTTTAAAGAAGAAAGATTAGATAAATTAAAAGATGAAATGAAAACAGCTGAATATGTCATTATTCAAAATGAAATTCCAATGCCTATCATTTCGGGTTTAATCGAGATATGTGATGAGTTGTCTGTTAAAATAATTTATAATCCAGCTCCCGCAGAGGAAATGGACTTAGATTTAATTGATAAAGTTACTTATTTCACACCCAATGAAAATGAATTTAGTCTGTTATTTCCAGAGTTAACATTGGAAGAAGGGTTAAAAACATACCCCAATAAATTAATCATTACCTTAGGAGACGAAGGTGTTGCTTATTCTAATGGTGAGGAGATTATCCAAATTCCATCATACAAAGTGAAGGTAAAAGACACAACTGGTGCCGGGGATACATTCAATGGTGCATTGGCTTATGCGTTATCTGTCGACGCAGACTTAAAAACAAGTATTCAATTTGCTAACTTAGTAGCAGCGATTTCTATTCAAAAAGATGGTGCACAAGGTGGCATGCCGACTTTAGAAGAGGTCATAAGAAATGAGGATTTTAATCCGGAGTGGACTATTCAATAGTTTTTATATATTTGGTGCTGTCAAATAACGAATGGAAAAATTGAAACAATCTTCTATTCAAT
>DAIOTD010000049.1:0-9224 GCA_036752205.1 Atopostipes sp. | reverse complement strand
GTTCATTTATTTATTATTTATCTTATACGACAATGGTTTATAGTCTAATCTTAGGATCTAGTAGATGGTAAAATATCGACTAGGTCTATTTTTTCTTGATAATTGGGCCAACAACTGTTATACTTGATATATAACAGGTAAGACGGAGGGTGATTAGAATGTTTTTAGAAATCGAACCAATGAGCCCAACCCCTATATACACGCAGCTGATTAATCAAATTAAGAAATCGATTGTAAAAGGTGAACTGAAGACGGGTGAAATGCTGCCAAGTGTCCGTTCACTTGCGGGGGATCTTGGAGTGAATATGCACACCGTAAATAAAGGGTACAACCTATTAGTTGACGAGGGCATACTTGTAAAAAGTCAACGCGGTTACATGGTTGAAATAACAAAAAAAGTTTCAGACAATATTGAAGTGGAACTACAAGAAAAAATCGAAGATTTATTAGTAGAAGTATTTATACGCGATATTTCAAACGAAAAAGTTAAGCAATGGACAAAATCTATTGCAGAAGACTTAAAGAGGGAGTGGTAAAATATGTGGACATTTACATTCATGATGTTTTTTATGATGATGATAATTGGAGTGATTAGTGGCTTAACCCCAGTATTCGGACGCCAATCAACGCCTTTTGGGGTAGGAGTCAGTGGTAAGCACTCATTTATAGAGGAACGTAAAAAGAAATTTGCAACGTTGAATATTGTGATAAGTATATTATTGGGTTTGCCACTATTTATCTTTCCTAATTTAGAATACTCGGATAATATAGATAAGTGGGCTTCCATTTATGTTGTTTTTGCTATGACGGGTTTCTTAGTTTTTACATTCATTTTGTATTTAAAATATAGAAAAGATGTTTTAAAATGGCGTGAATCATTACCAGAGGAACAGGTTAAAACTAAGAAAAAAGTCGTCATCGACATGAATTACCATCAAAAATTATCGACAAGAAGTAATTTTTCGTTCTTTATTTGGCAGTTTGCTATTATATTGATTACTTTTGCTCTGTCACTTATATTCTATGAACATATTCCAAATGAAATACCAATCAATTGGGGATCTAACTTTGAAGTGAATCGTACAATTGAGAAAAGCTTATGGGGTATTTTGGCCTTACCGATTATCCAAGTTTTGATGATTCCAGTATTCATTTATAGTAATCAGGCGATTATCCGATCAAAACAAAAACTATCGCCCCTAGATCCAGAAGGAGCGAGTGAGGCGAGTCGTCGCTTTCGAAAAGGTTGGTCAAACTTTCTATTTTATACCACGATTTTAACGCAACTATTAATTTCAGGATTGACGTTATTCTCATTCTTTGGAGAAAATTTACCCACTTGGCTGCTTATTGCCGGCATTGTTGTTTATTTAATCATTATGCTGGGCGGCACGATGTTCTTAACCTTTAAGTACGGACAAGCAGGTGAAAAGTTATTAGCAGAAGAACAATATTATATGGATCCAGAAGAGGATAATAAATGGCTTTTAGGGATGATTTACTATAACTCAGATGATTCATCTCTGTTTGTAGAAAAACGATTTGGTGTGGGAACAACAATTAATATGGGGAATCGTAAAGCTTGGTTGATTGTAGCCGGTCTCCTTTTATTCATCATCCTCACAATTGTTTGGACAGCTTTTTTAACATAATATAAGAAAAGACCTCTATCCGATTTCATACGGGTAGAGGTCTTTTTGTCTTATACTCTAAATTCTTTTGATTCTATAATACGTGTAGCGTATTTGCTAGCAAAATTCTCATCATGGGTTACGATTAAAATACCCGTTCCCCGACCGGCGATTTCTTTAATTAGTGAGCCAATCCCTTCAGCCGAAGTAGCGTCTAAAGCAGAAGTGGGCTCATCAAAGCACAGTATATCAGGGTTTAACATCATCGCACGAGCAATCGCTACGCGCTGTGATTGTCCACCGGATAATTTACTAGGCATGCTATCTGCTTTCTCAGCAATGCCCATCGATTCTAATAACTCTGTTGCTTTTGTGCGCAAATTTTCCTTTGAATCGATTTTTTGAGCAAGAGGTGCTTCAATCAAATTATCAAGCACACTTAGATTAGGAAAAAGTTCATAGTTTTGGAAAACCATACCAATGCGATTCTGATATGAACGTTGGTTATCGCGTGTGACATAGTTGCCATCTTCTACTAATGGATCCCCATTGATTCGAATCGTTCCTCGATCAGCTCTTTCGAGGTTATTAATCATTCTTAAGAATGTTGTTTTTCCTGAACCTGAACGCCCCACGAGCATCACGATTTCTTCTGGTCCGATAGTAACGCTATAATCATCAATGATAACATCTTTATTAAAGCTCTTTGAAATATTTTCAACTGTTAATAACATGTGAACTCCTCCTTAGTATATTAATTTCTTTTCGATTTGACGTAAAGCCAATGTGACGACTGCAACTATAACCATATAGAGTACACCAACGATTAGGAACGGTGTAAGGGAAGCAAATGTATTGGCACTAATGGACGCAACGCGTAAGATTTCACCTAGACCAATGATATAGACAAGTGAAGTATCCTTAACAAGTGCAACGACTTCGTTTCCGACAGACGGCAAGACGGTATTAAAAACTTGTGGAACAATAATTCGCCTAAAACCACGTAGTTTTCCAATCCCTAATACCTTTAATGATTCGTATTGACCGGGTGAAATAGCGGTGAATCCTCCGCGGAAAATTTCAATATAATAAGCCGTATAGTTAATGATAAAAGTTAAGATAGCTGCTGGGAAACGACCAAATCGAATACCTAGATAAGGTAGTCCAAAAAATACAATCATTAATTGTAAAAGTAAGGGTGTTGAGCGCATGATAAACACATAGACTTCGATTAGAGCTTTTATCCATGTTGGACCGAACGAACGTGGAATCGCTAAGATTAAACCGAGCGGGATACTAACAATTAATACAATCGCAAACAATCCAAGTGTTAGTTTGAGTCCATCGACTAATCCAGGAATCATATTTTGAAAAATGCTTTGTTCAGAAGTAGTCAGTCCGGCTGAACCAAACCATTTTTTATAGATTTCTTCATACGTTCCGTTTTCTTTTAGGTCGTTTAGTGCACCGTTAATTTCTTGGGCGAATGCCGTATCTGTTTTGCGCATGCCAATCGCCATCGGTTCAATAGCTGATTCGTCTAGAAAGACGTTATATTTTTCTTCTCCACGCAAGTTCACAACGTAGTTTCCGTACACTCCTCCAACAACTACCGCATCTACGCGACCGGCATCCAAGTCTTGAAATGAGTTATTGTAGTTTGGATAGAGCACTAAATCTTCAATCCCATCTAATACTTCCTTAGGCCATTGAGCATCCATTATCTGAAGAGCAGTAGAGGAAGACTGAGTGGTTACTTTTTTACCAATCAAATCCTCTAACTGTTCAATTGGTTTTGTGCCGTCTTTTGTAACAATAATTTGCGTATCTTCAATGTAGACGTCGGACATTAAAACGAGTTTCTCTCGATCAGGTGTGACACCGTAACCATTCCAAATCATATCGATATTTCCTGAGTTTAATTCTTGTTCTTTTACACTCCAGTCAATCGGTTGGTACTCGAATGTATAGCCTAATAAGTCTGCAACCGCCTGAGATAAGTCAATATCAAAACCAACGAGTTCCCCTTGTTCGTCACGGAATCCCATCGGAGCGAATGTGTCGTCTAAACCGATCGTAAACGTTTCTTTATTTGAATCACCTGCTGCCAGTACAGGTTCGTTATTTTGAGAAATTATTAAAAAACCGAAAGTGGTTAAAAATGTAATAAGTATTTTTTTGGAAATTTTCATGTGTATTCCTCCTAATTTTTTGGATAAAAAAAGTCCCTCATTTCAGAACGAAATGAAAGGACGTAAATTCGTGGTTCCACCTTTATTTACAAATTGCTCGCACAATTTGTCTCGGGGCGTCAGAGACGCAACACGATTAACGCTCGTATACGGAAACATCTACTAAAAGGTTCGACGTTTCATTCCAGGGTGTGTAAGGTGCTTTTGACTCATCACTTCCACCAACCGTGATGTCTCTATCAATCAAAATGCGACTATTTTTCCTATCTGCATGTTCCTTATATTCAATTGTGTGCTTAACACTAACTGCTTATGATGATGATCATCCATGTCATCAGCTCCCTCAAAGGTAAATTTGGCTAGAAAAACAAAAAAACGCCTTTATCCAATTACTTGGATAAAGGACGACTAATCGTGGTTCCACCTTCTGTTTGTAAATCGCTCACGCGATTTACCTCTAAACGTTACTAGAAACGTATGCGATTAACGCTCGCTCACGAGGACATATTGCCTTAGCTCAGAGGTGTGGTTCATTTCCAGATGCCGCTATTTTCACCAACCATAGCGTCTCTACTAGTTTCATCCGAAAATTACTCTTCTCGTCATTGCTTAAAATTTGATTGAACTAATCATACGCTCATAAAAATAAATTGCAAGGAAAATGTTCTATAAAAATTTCTTTTTATTTCGAAATTCATGCGAGTAGCGTTAAGATGTAATAAAGGAGGAGGTCGTATGTCAGGGGAGAGTAGAAGGACATTGAAAAGGACACTCGGAATTATACTTTTATTTGTCTTACTTTATCTCATTTTTAGGGTTTACCAGGTAGATCAGACTTTGGGTATCTTTTTATTCGTTGGTATTGGTCTCGGTTTTATTGAAAGTCATTCAGAAGTAGGGATTGCTTCAGGGTATGTCGATTTCTTTGTGACGGGAAGTCGAACTCGATTTTATGGTCTGCTGATGTTATTTGGTCTTGGTTCTGTTGCTACTATTATTATACATAGTTTATCCGCTTTGAATGGTGCTGTACCATCATTTTTAGCGACATCCTTTGATACAATTATTCCAGGAACTACTGCAGTATCTCCAGTAAATTTAGGTCTCGTTGTGGGGTCATTTTTATTTGGTGTTGGTCTATCTTTAAATAAAGGTTGTGGTCTGGGGACATTGCGAAATATCGGGCTTGGTCAATTTCGATATGTCTTAACATTTTTAGCCATCTTAGTGGGGACTATTCCCGGTCAATGGTTGAAATATCAATTAGACCAATCCGTACTCCATCAGATTGAAGTTCAACTTTACTTCCCAAATGCGATAGGGTACTTAGGTACGTTCGTACTAGGTGTGATTCTGTTTACCATTCTAATCTTTTGGGCTCTATATATTGAAACTGTCCGCAAACGTCAAGGCTATTATAAAGAAATAGAAAGAAAAAGTGTTGGTTTAAAGAATCCACTTCAAAAAAAGCATCCAGTTCTCTTTTACTTACTGGAAAAGAAATGGGCCCGACTCGTCAGCGTCATTTTAATAACGGGTTTATTAGTACTGGCACTTTTAGGAACCGGAGAACATTTAGCGGTCACACAATCTTACGTTTATCCGGCTGTATACATTTTACAACTAATAGGTCTTTCGTTGAATCATCCAGCATTTGCTGAGCCTATATCGGTTATTGAAAATGGTTTACTGTCCAATCATATAGTGGTTCAAAATATTGGTATTGTTTTCGGTGCTTTACTTCTGAGTTTACTATCGATCACTCTGACCACATCAAATAAAGTTAACGTAAAAGAATTTGGTTGGTTTACTCTAAGTGGTTTACTAATGGGGATTGGTGCTATATTGGCTGGTGGTTGTATTGTGGGTGCTCTCTATTCTGGTATCGTTAATTTTTCACTCTCTGGTTGGGTCGTATTTCTATTCATGAGTTTAGGAATCTGGGTAACCGTAAGAGTCATGAATGGTAAAATCAGTACAATACCTGAAATGGAATAAAAAAAGCTCGCCTGTAAAAGGCGAGTTTTGAAAGTTTATGGTACATATTTATTTCCGCGGTTAAAAATATTACGAGATGAAATTAACTGGAAGAAAGCTCCGTTAATCGATAATCCTAATGCTAATGCACCAGCAGTTAAAAATGTATTAGTTGCAAATTGGAAACCAAGTATCATCTCGCCCTCTACAAAGGCCCGCATCATGTTGTAGGCCATCCCCCCTGGAACAAGCGGGATTAATCCCGGTAATGTAAAGACAATAACAGGGGATTTTAATCGACGTGCAAAAATCTGACTTGCAAAAGCAATAAAGAAAGATGCCATACTAGTCGCTAAAACACTTTGGACACTTAAGTAAGTCGTTAAAAAGAAATAGATGGTCCATCCAATAGCTCCCGTTAGCCCAGCTGGAGCTATCGTCCGACGTGGAATATTGTATAAAATGGCAAAGCCAAGAGCGGTCATAAAACTTGAACCGAAATGTTGAATAAAATCAATTAGCATAGATTTGACACTCCTTTAAATGAATGAAAAGACGGATGCTACGCCTAAACCAATGGCACCAGCAGTTAATAAGGCATCAGCCAGCACGCTCACTCCAGAAATAAAATGACTAGCCATCAAATCTCGTATACCGTTAGTGATGGCTTTTCCAGGAACCAGCATCATAACACTCGATAAAATGACGATGTTAATATCATCACCAATTCCGAAAAACCGTAGTAAAATAGCTAACCAAGCGATTGAAAAAGAAGCGGCTAGTTCACTAAAGAAGCGGATATTGATTACTTTTAGTGAGAATAGATAGATAGCATAACCTACAGCCCCTAAAATACCTGCAGCAATAAAATCTTGAAAATTCCCTAGGAAAATAATCGTGAAGAAAGCACAAATTAACCCTGCGACTAATATTTCTTGGAAAGGTGTATAGGCAGGTTCTTTTCGTTCTAATTTATCAATTTCAATCATTGCTTCATGGGGGCTTAATTCTTGAGCAGCAATTCTACGTGATAAGGTATTCGCTTCAGAAACGATTCCTAGATTACTTTTTAATTCAGTTACACGATGTAGGCGAGTGTATTCTCGGCCAGTTTGATCTTGAACCGTAATGATTAAAGCAGCTGGAACAGAAAATACACTCACACTTTGCATACCATAGTTAACGGCTACTCGGTAGACCGTATCCTCAACCCGATAGGTCTCAGCACCATTTTCTAACATGAGCCGTCCGATTCCAGAGCAAACGTCTAGCATTTTCGAAGTAATTAATTCCATTTATATCCCCCTCAATAAACTCGTATGGCTAGTATAACGATTATTTAAGTGGATTTCATTCATTTTCATTTAAAGTCTTACTATTTTGTCTTTACAGTAAAAAAACCAATTTACTTATTGTCAAATGGCAATTATGGTACAATAACTGAGATAACTCGAAATTAAGAATTGTAAGGAGATGGACTCGTGACTCAATCACTAAATGAGACAGAATTTTTGAGGAAAATAAAAAATGAAGAAGAAATAATGTGGATAAATCCAGCAAAACAAACGTTCGATGTGGCTAAAAGAAAAGGGCGTTTTTCATTGGAAGATATAGAGGATGTAGAAAATCGCTATCACCGTTTCGCTTCTTATTTTGAAGTAGCTTTTCCAGAAACAAAACAATATAAAGGTTTGTTAGAATCTGAGATGACAAAGTTAAATAATATGCATGAATGGCTCGAAAATCAATATAATATGACGTTACCAGGTGACTTCTATATTAAACGGGATGATTTATTACCTATTTCAGGAACGATAAAATCACGTGGGGCCATATATGAAGTATTAAAGTATGCAGAAACATTAGCTTTAGAACACGGTATGTTAAATAATATTTATGATAATTATGAAGTGTTTGCGAGTGAAGAGTTCCGTATTTTCTTCTCAGAGTATAACTTAACAGTAGGAACAACTGGTAACTTAGGAATAAGTGTTGGTGCGATGGGACGAGCACTTGGTTTTGAAGTAACGGTTCATGTATCTGCGGATGCGAAGCAATGGAAGAAAGATTACTTACGTTCTCGTGGGGTTGAAGTCGTTGAACATGCGACTAACTTCTCGAAAGCCGTTGAACTCGGACGAGCTGCTTCAGAAGCTGATCCAAAGAGTTATTTTGTCGATGATGAGCATTCGAAAGAATTGTTTTTAGGCTATACAGCTGGTGGCTTACGAATGAAACGTCAGCTAGAAGAAGACAATATCAAAGTTGACGAAGATCATCCCCTATTTGTTTATTTACCGTGTGGAATTGGTGGATCACCAAGCGGCATCACGTTTGGTTTAAAACATGCATTTGGTGACAATGTACATTGTATTTTTGCGGAGCCTACTCGAATGCCAAGTATGGTCATCGGTTTAAGTACGGAATTATACGATGATATCTCAGTTGAAGACATCGGATTAGGTGGTTTGACTGTAGCGGACGGTTTAGCGGTTCCTCGTACGTCTGCATTAGTTGCGAGATTAATGAAAAATCATTTTAGTGGCAGTTATACAGTGAAAGATGATACATTCAAAGCATTACTTACAAATTTATATGAGCAAGAAGAGATTTTCTTAGAGCCTGCTGCGGTTGCGGGCTTGCCGGGACCGTTTAAATTAATCGGTTCAAAAGAGGGACAAGCTTATCTAAAGGAACATAATCTATTAGAAAAACTTGAAAATGCAACACATATCGCATGGGGAACTGGAGGGTCAATGGTTCCAGAAGCTGATGTTGAAGCCTTTGTTTCAGAAGGCATAGGAAAAACGATTGCCAAACTATAAACCATTTAAAGAAGGGTGGAATTGATCGAATGTCGAATAAACATATTATTGTGATGGTTGGTCCAAGCGGTAGTGGGAAAACATCGATTGGGGAAGTCCTTAGTGAAAATGGTATTCAGCGCTTAACGACGACCACAACTCGTAGTCCGCGGGAGGGTGAAGTGGATGGTGTCGATTACTATTTCAGAGAATTTTCTGAAATAGACGCCGATGAGTTTGTTGAACAAACTATTTACAATGATAACCGATATGGTCTGACAAAAGACGAAGTAAAGAATCAGTTAAAAGACCATGATTTTGTCCATGTATCATTGGATCAAAGTGGTGCAGAGGCCGTTCTTGAAGCATTCCCGAATGAAGCGTACATTGTGTTTGTTTCGATTACGGAAGAGGAAATGGTGCAGCGGATGGAAAAACGTGGTGACTCAGAAGAAGCGATTAAAGAACGCATTCGCTATTGTCGTGAGACAGATGAATTAACCCCTCCAGAGTTTGCCGACATGATTCTGATCAATAAGAATATTGAACTGACAGCGAAACAAATTTTAGAGAATATTGGAAACAAATAGCAAAGTCAAGAGTTTGTATAATCGATCTTT
>DAIOTD010000048.1:8390-9826 GCA_036752205.1 Atopostipes sp. | reverse complement strand
TCCGTTTTATCAAATGTACGATTCTCTCTAGGAGCTTCCGGATCATTTTCAGTTTTGTCGAACGTTTTATCTTCTACTGCTGTCCCGTATACGAGTATTTGATCTCTCGTATAACCTTGTGCTTGAAGTTTCTCGATTTCCGTTACAGTATCTTTTGAGTTTGCATAACTACCATGTACGATTCTGTCTTTTTTTTCCATATACTTCTCTCCTTTTAGAATTCTTTGTATCGAATTAATATTGAACTTACACCTATTGTATAAATAGCTCATTTCAGACTCAAGTGATAGGCTCAAAGTTCAGAGTGTTGATATTTCACAAAACAAAAGAAAGATTTGAGTATCCCTCGAATTCGGTATATAATACCTTCTAGCAACAAACATTTTTGTAGTCTGCAACTACAAGGAGGAAAATGAAATGTCAAAAGATTTTCGAGTTTTATTGTATTACAAGTACCAAACGATTGAATCACCAGAAACATTCCAACAAGAGCATCTAGACTTTTGTAAGAGTATTGGTTTAAGAGGTCGTGTGCTAGTCGGTTCAGAAGGAATTAATGGAACGGTTTCAGGAACGATTGAGCAAACAGAACAATATAAAGAGTTTCTACACTCTATTCCAGGTTTCGAAGATGTATGGTTCAAGGTAGACGAAGTGGAAGATTATGCACATAAGAAAATGCATGTTCGTGTTCGCGAAGAGATTGTATCACTTAGTTTAGAAGATGATGTCAATCCTCACGAGATTACTGGAGACTATTTAAAACCTGTTGAATTTAAAGAAGCTTTACTAGATGAAGATACCATTGTTTTAGATACTCGTAACGATTATGAATATGACTTAGGTCACTTCAAAGGCGCTATTCGCCCTGAAATTCGTAACTTCCGTGATTTACCAGAATGGGTAAAAGAAAACAAAGAAAAATTTATGGATAAAAGAGTTGTTGTTTACTGTACAGGTGGTGTCCGCTGTGAAAAATTCTCAGGCTGGATGTTGCGTGAAGGTATAGCAGAAGAAGTTGGACAACTTGAAGGTGGTATTGATACTTACGGTAAGGACCCTGAAACATTAGGTGACCTATGGGAAGGTAGTATGTACGTGTTTGACGAACGTATTTCTGTTCCTATTAACCAAGTAAACCCAAGTATTGTCGCTAAAGATCACTTTGATGGCGAACCATGTGACCGTTATGTAAACTGTGGTAACCCAGATTGTAACCAGCAAGTTTTCATGTCTGAAGAAAATGAAGCTAAATATGTACGTGGCTGTACGGCTGAATGTCGTAAACACCCTCGTAACCGTTTTGTTTCTGCGAACAACCTTTCTAAAGAAGAATGGGAAGCTCGTTTAAATAATATTGGTGAAACATTATACGAAAATACAAATGCTTAATCACGGTATCCCCTCCTCATACAATTGAGGAGGTTTTTTTGAAA
>DAIOTD010000048.1:2020-8290 GCA_036752205.1 Atopostipes sp. | reverse complement strand
TTTTTGTTATATTACAAACAATTGAATAAGATATTTTGTGGATGAGGCGCAAAAGACAAGAGTAAATATTCGAATGAGTCACTGTAATGGTCGAATACCGAAAGGGGATTTTGCCGAAATGATATATAAATTACAGGTTATATATTGTTGGGTTGTAAAGGAATACTTTACAGACTGTCGAGCAGTTAGCATGATGAGCTTCCCTTTATAATAGATACTGTTATAACAAGTCGGGAGTTTGCGACTTGTTTTTTTTTATCCATAATCTAGTCTTTTCAGTTTAATCATTAAAATGAGATAAAGAGGTTGTGTCTATGAATAAAAAAATAGCCGTTATAAAGTATGGCGGTTCGAGTGTCAGTAATTTTAATAAGATTAAACAGATTGCTGCCTATTTAAAAACTAGAACCCAGGAAGATGAAAAACTAGTCGTTGTTCTTTCAGCTATGGGTGATACGACAGATACCTTATTAAACAATATTAGCCAAATAAATAATAATCCCGCTGACGAACATATTGCGATGTTGCTATCTACAGGTGAACAGCAAGCTGTCTCCTACTTAGCTATGGCGTTAGCGGATGTGGGTGTCAAAGCTAAACCCATGAATGGCTCACAGGCAAAAGTTCGCACGACCGACTTCACAATGAAAAGTCGAATTGCATCGATAGATGGTGATTATTTGCTTAAGCAATTAGAAGATAATGACGTATTAGTGGTTACTGGTTTTCAAGGAATAAATGATCAGAATCAAATAACAACACTGGGTCGCGGTGGTTCAGATACTTCAGCCACTGCTCTAGCTGCAGCATTAAATTGTCACTGTGAAATTTACACGGATGTGAATGGTATTTTTAGTATTGACCCGAGAATCTATCCAACAGCAAAAAAAATCGATATGATTTCATATGAAGAAATGATGGAAATGTCTTTCCTCGGTGCAAATATCATCGAAACACGATCAATAAAAATAGCCATTAATAATAATGTGCCTTTGTATATCGCAAAAGCACTTTCTAAAGAGAAAGGAACATGGATTGTGTCTGAAAAAAGATTACTGGAAAAAAACATTGCGACTGGTGTAGCAGTCGACAACGAAGTCATACAAGTAGATATCAATTATCCTGGTTATAACCCAGACCTCGTCACAGATGTATTTACGTTACTGGAAGAGAATGATATTTCTATTGATCTAATCTCACAGATTGAAGATGAAGGAAAAAGTCATTATAGCTTTACAACTAAAGCAGAAGATCGTAAACGACTAACAAAATATATGATTTCCCTACAAGACGAGTACTCCGATATTGCTATTTCTTTAAATGAAGATTATGTAAAAGTATCGATTATAGGTGCAGGAATGATGGAAGCGCCGGGGGTTATTTCACAAATTTATAAAACAATCATTAAAAACAATATGCGTATTCACCAGATTTCAACTTCTGGAATCAGCATTTCATGTTTAGTTGACAAGAAAGATGGTAATGATATTGCCCGACTACTGAGTGAAGAATTCGGACTGTAGTTGACTCACATTAAAGAAAGGATATAAAAATGTATAAAATTGCTATTGTTGGAGCAACTGGCTTAGTTGGCTCGACGATTTTAAAACTACTTGAAACACATGATTTACCAATTGAAAATTTAACCTTACTAGCCTCCAATCGTTCCGCGGGTATGGAGATTGCTTTTAAGGATGAATTGATTAAGGTACGAGAATTAAATGAAGACATAACGACTGAAGATTTTGATTATGTCTTAATGTCGGCTGGCGGTTCAATCAGTACTTACTTCTCTCCTCTATTTGAAGAGAATGGTGCGATTGTAATCGATAACTCAAGTGCATGGCGTATGAATCCAGAAATAGATTTAATCGTTCCTGAAGTGAATAAACCTTCATTAAAACGTAAGATTATAGCGAATCCAAACTGTTCAACCATTCAATCTGTTTCTCCGTTGAAGTTACTTCATGATGCATTTGGTTTAAAACGTGTAGCTTATACGACTTATCAATCTGTATCAGGGTCTGGTTTAGCTGGGATTGAAGACTTGAAGCGTGGACAGCGTGGTGAGCAACCTTCGAACTATCCTTATCCTATTTATGATAACGTCTTACCGCATATTGATGATTTTTTAGAAAATGGTTATACAAAAGAAGAAGAAAAGATGATTTATGAAACGCGCAAAATTTTAAACCTTCCTGATTTAGCAGTTACAGCAACCTGTGTACGTGTTCCCGTTACGTATTCTCATTCAATTGCAATGAATATCACAGTAGAAAATGACACAACTGTCGAACAAATTCGTGAGGTCTTTCGAGATAAAGAAACATACGGTATTATCTTAAAAGATAACTTGGATGATTTAGAATACCCTACACCACTAGATGCGGCTGGAAAAGAAGAAATTTTTATTGGTCGCATCCGTAAAGATGATAGCTTGGAGAACACTTTCCATTTATGGTCTGTGAGTGATAACATTATAAAAGGAGCGGCATTAAATGCTGTTCAAATATTAGAGCATTTGATCACACGACATTAAGCATATAAGATTCCTATTAGAAGATAGAAAGGTGATTTTACATGAAATTATTATTCGAAGGTGTTTCAGCAGCTGTAACAACACCATTAAAAAATGACGAGGTTGACTATGATAGTCTAGAGCGTCACTTAAGTTTTCTGAAAGACCATAATATTCAAGCTTTTATTATGAATGGCACGACGGGAGAAAGTTCAACCTTAACAGCAGATGAGAAGAAAGAATCATTGAAAGTAGCCCTTAAAGTAGCGGATGGAGATATCCCAGTGATTGCTGGTACTGGAACAAACAATACGAAAACAACGATTGAAGAATCTTTAGCTGCCCAAAAACTTGGTGTGGATGGTTTATTAGTTATCACACCTTACTATAACCGCACAACTCAAGAAGGCGCTATAAAGCATTTTACAACTGTAGCGGATGCTGTAGATTTACCAATCATCCTCTACGATGTGCCGGCTCGAACCGGAATGACGATTACAGCCGATACAGTTGCCGAGCTATCGAAACATTCAAATATCGTTGGGTTGAAAGATGCAACTGGAGATATGGCCAATTTAACGAGGATGTTAACTAAGGTCCAGAATGGATTTGCATTTTATGGTGGCAATGATGATATTGCTCTTCCTTTTTATGGTGCTGGTGGTCACGGGTTAATTTCAGTAGTTGCTAATGTGCTTCCAAAAGAACATCAAAAATTATATGAGTTAGCACAAACGAATCACAAAAAAGCAGTAACCTTAAACAATGCTCTATTCCCATTCTCGGATATCATTGGTGAAGATTTGAATCCGTTGTCGATTAAAGCTGTTACATCTCACTTAGGTTTTGGAGATTATGAGTTGCGCTTACCATTGTACCCTCTTGCTAATGAACGCGTAAAAGAAATCGTGGCTGTCTTTGAACAAGTGAAAGAAGGTTTGAAGTAATCATGAAAATAATTTTAGTTGGATACGGTGCTATGGGCAAGCGTGTTGCTGAGTTAGCTGAAGAAAATGATCACGAAATAGTAGCTTGCTTAGTGCCCAATGAACAAGAAACACCCTACACGACCATTCATGAGTTTAATAATCTACCTGAAGCGGATGTTATCATTGATTTCTCACACCCTGATTTAACATTACAAATGTTATCGTCAGATGCTGTAGATATTCCAATGGTTATTGCGACAACCGGTCAGAAGGAAGAAATGATTGAAAAAGCAAAAATTAAAGGAGAAATGGTACCTGTTTTCTTTAGTCCGAATATGAGTTATGGTGTACACGTGTTAACAAAAATTGTAAAATTAGCAACTGAATTACTAGAAGATTATGATATTGAATTACTTGAAAAACACCATAATCAAAAAGTTGATGCGCCTAGTGGTACATTAAATTTACTGCTCGATACCATTAAGGATGTTGAATCAAGAAAAGAGTCAGTGGAAATTTATGATCGACATGATAATTTAGTGAAAAGAAACACAAAAGATATTGGCATTTCATCTATAAGAGGTGGTACAATAGTAGGTGAACATGATGTTTATTTTGCCGGGATTGAAGAAGAAATCACAATCAGTCATCGGGCACAATCCAAAGACATTTTCGCCAATGGCGCTCTTCAAGTTGCCACTAAATTAGTCGATAAAGAAAATGGCTTTTATCACTTCGACAATCTTTAATATGGAGCGTAGAATAAAATAAAATGAAACGATCACTCACTAGAAAAATAACTGGAGTTACACCTTATTTCATAAGCTTAGCCAGTCTAATATTTGCGGGACAATTTTTATATCATACAATTGAAGGAAGCTTATCGACAAATAATATATTGTGGATAATGCTTACGCTTCTTATAAGTATTCTTGTATTTGTGGGGTTACGTAGCGAAATACGCATGGTACGAAAAATAACATTAAAGCCAGCTGACTATCGTTTTTCAGTTTTAGCCAAATCTTTTTTCGTTGTCGTCTCGTCCGCTTTAGCAACTTATTATTTCACTGCTTTTTTTAATACAACAACTATTTTCTCAGCAAGCCTGATATGTGTCATTTATACCTATCTTTTTCCAGAAAATCAACCTGAAGCCTATTCAGGTACAGTTGGTGGTATGATTGGAGCATATTTATGCGGAGATTGGACGGTAGCTTTCACTACTGCAATCGTGACAGGGTTCGTTTTTCTTTTGTTTAAACCCTATTTTCTAGGTGTTGGTGGTCGCGGTGGTTCTATCCCTTACGTTGGTACAACTTTGGCAGTTCGAATGATATTTCAGTTGGTTCCTCGTTCAGGAACGCCAATACCACTTAATTTTATTTTTCCTTCAAGTTTAATGATTATTTTTATTGCCTTTTTGACTTACATTCTACATGCAAAAGGCATCTTAACGATTGTTCGAGCTGCTATGATTCTAGTTTTCTTATCGGAAATATTAATACCTGCAAATTATGCACCACTTATCACGGCGGCTTTCGCTGGTTCTGTAGTTGGCATGTCGACGACAGAGCGGATCGAGGATTATAAACACTTACTATTAGTTTCTATTATCGCTTCCCTATTGTTCATACCAGCATTTCATATTTTAGATGGAATCGGTGGTAAGTTAGGTATTCTGTGTCTTGTATCATATTACGGCTCGACTGGATTAAAACTAATAGCACGTTCATTTGTAAAAACTAAAGAAATTAAACCATTAGATATTTAATAAATAAAAAAGGGTAAGTCCAATGTGGGCCTACCCTTTTTATTGTGAGTTATTTTGAAAATACATCATTTAATGGTGGTACAACTTGTTTCTTACGTGAAACAACACCTTCTAGTTCAACAGTGTTCAGCTGAATTGGTTTTCCGAACGCCATTTCGAATTTACGGTAACTTGGTCCGTCAACAATCGCAATGGAATTGTTTTCGACTATATCCGTAATAATCAGCACAGCTAAATCAAATCCATTTTCTCTAGATTCCTCGCGCATAACTTCCAATAATTCGTTTTTGCGCACTAATACATCATTAGTATCCACTACGTTCACTTGACCAATACGAATGGTTTCTGTACCCATAGGGAAAGATTTGGCATCATCATTGAAAATATCTAAAGCTGATTTTGATGAGATGTCCGTACCAGCTTTTAATAAATCTAAACCGTATCCTTCTAATGAAATGCCTGCAATTCCAGCTAATTCTTTAGCTGCAGCAACATCTTCAGCAGTACAAGTTGGCGATTTTAACAATAACGTATCTGAAATAATCGCTGAAACCATGACACCTGCAATTTCGCGTGGGATTTCTACGTTGTGTTCTTTAAATAGTTTTAAAAGAATCGTGGCAGTACAGCCAACTGGCTCCGCACGATAGTATAAAGGATCATTTGTTTCAAAGTTCGCAATACGGTGGTGATCCACAACCGCTCTAATCGTCACGTCACGAATGTCAGATACACTTTGTTGTGCTTCGTTATGATCCACTAAAACAACTTCATTTACTTCATTCGCAGCTGTCTCAATCATACGTGGAGCTTCCAATTCAAAATAACCTAATGCAAATTTTGTTTCTTCATTTGGTTTACCTAGCGCTACGGCCTCAGCATTTTTTCCAGTGTTATTTAATAAATAACTCATTGCAATCGCTGATCCAATTGTATCCATATCTGGATTTTGATGACCGAATACTAATAACTTACTCATTTAATCACTCCTACATTTTTCAATCACTAATAGAATAATTCAAAAACAAACTTTTTTCAATAAAGAGATAGAA
>DAIOTD010000048.1:0-1920 GCA_036752205.1 Atopostipes sp. | reverse complement strand
GAATGTTCTGGCACTAATACATGTCGAATCCACATTGGTATACCTCGATTAGATAAATCTCTCGCCATCTCTAGTATACTAGTGTTCTCAGCCATTGTATATTTTTTATGGAACTCATTATTAATATGTTTAATATCCATCAAAACTAAATCTGTATACTGCATTAGTTCATCATAAACACTGAAAAAAGGCTCTTCTAGTGTAAAAGGAGCACCACAAGTATCGATAGCTGTGTGTATACCCTGTTCCTTAGCTAACTTAAATAACTCTAGAATGAAGTCAATTTGTAATAAAGGCTCTCCACCACTAATCGTGATTCCACCTTCACTACCCCAATATTCTCTGTAATCTATTGCCTTATTTAAGAGCTCTTGAGGTGTATAGGGCGTTCCTCCACCTAAGTTCCATGTATCAGGGTTATGACAGAAGGCACATCGTAAGCGACATCCTTGCATAAATGCTACAAAACGAATGCCGGGACCATCAACTGATCCAAATGATTCTATTGAATGTACATAACCTAGTGTTTCTTCCGTCATAATCAAATCTCCCCTAAAGACATTATTTTTGTTCCTACATTGATTCGTGGAATGTTCTGCTTAATACATCTAATTGTTGTTCTCGTGTTAATTTAATGAATTTAACTGCATAACCAGAGACACGAATAGTTAATTGTGGATATTCTTCTGGACTTTCCATAGCTTTTACTAATGTATCACGGTTAAAGACGTTAACGTTTAAGTGGTGTCCACCTTTTTTCGTATAACCATCTAACATATTTGCAAGATTTCTTCTTTGTGACTCATCTGATTTACCTAAAGCATTTGGAACGATAGAGAATGTGTTTGAAATTCCATCAAGTGAATATTCGTAAGGAATTTTAGCCACTGAGTTTAGACTTGCTAAAGCTCCGTTTTCGTCACGTCCGTGTAATGGGTTTGCACCTGGTGCAAATGGTTCACCATCACGACGTCCATCAGGTGTGTTACCTGTTTTCTTACCGTAAACGACGTTTGATGTAATCGTTAAGATTGATGTTGTATGAACAGAATCACGATAAGTAGGATTTTGTTGTACTTTTGTCATGAAATTCTCTAACAACTCGATTCCAATATCGTCTGCACGATCGTCGTTATTACCATATTTAGGATAGTCTCCTTCAATTTCGTAATCAACAACAAGGCCATCTTCGTCGCGGATTGTTTTAACTTTTGCATGCTTAATAGCAGACAAAGCATCAATCGTTACTGAGAATCCTGCAATACCTGTTGCCATTGTACGTAAGATTTCAGTGTCATGTAATGCCATTTGTGAACTTTCGTAACTATATTTATCGTGCATATAGTGGATAACGTTTAAAGTATTAACATACAATTTCGTAATCCAATCCATCATGTCGTCAAATTTTTCAACAACTTCATCGTACTCTAAGTATTCTGAAGTAATTGGAGCAAATGCTGGTCCTACTTGTGCTTTACTCTTCTCGTCTACACCACCGTTAATCGCGTATAACAATGTTTTTGCTAAGTTCGCACGTGCACCAAAGAATTGCATTTGTTTACCGATTTCCATAGCAGATACACAACATGCGATTCCGTAGTCGTCACCGTATAAT
The DNA here is from genome assembly GCA_036752205.1 of Atopostipes sp. Classification (GTDB taxonomy): domain Bacteria; phylum Bacillota; class Bacilli; order Lactobacillales; family Carnobacteriaceae_A; genus Atopostipes. Next base: position 305 of record DAIOTD010000048.1, on the reverse strand, counting down.
GGGCGCATAATATCATCGTTTTCGTATTGAATAGCACTTGTTTCAATCGAAATCTTCGCACAGAAATCTTTAAAGTTCTGTGGTAAGTTACTTGACCAAAGAACCGTTAAGTTTGGCTCAGGAGCTGGCCCTAAGTTAACTAATGTGTGTAAGAAACGATAGCTACTCTTCGTTACTAAGTGACGACCATCTACTCCAACACCCGCAATTGCTTCCGTTACCCATGTAGGGTCTCCTGAGAATAATTCGTTATATTCTGGTGTACGAGCAAATTTAACTAAACGTAATTTCATAACAAAGTGGTC
>DAIOTD010000047.1:0-10415 GCA_036752205.1 Atopostipes sp. | reverse complement strand
TCATTTATTGAACAAATGAAAAATCCGTTGAAGATATCTCTTCAACGGATTCATTATAGGTTTATTAACACATAACACATGGCGGACAATACTTAGTGCTGCTTCCTTCCGGACCTGACACGGTTCGTACGTCCTCCATTGTCATGCGGCCTTTCGGCAATATATAGTGTACCATAGACATTTTTTAAAATCTAGTCTTTTTCAGATTTTCTCCTGTCTATCAACTCACACTTTATTATTGACGCTTAAAATAGTCATCTTTTAAAATCGCATAATACAACATATCAATCCACTCACCATTTTTCCAAATTTCATGGTTCCGCGATCGGCCTTCTTGCGTCATCCCTAACTTTTTCATGACTGCTTCAGATGCGACGTTTCTTGCATCGCAAGTCGCTATTACCTTTTCAAGTTCGAGTGTTTCAAAAGCGAATTTTAAAAGTTGTTCTCCTGCTTCTGTCGCATAGCCTTTTCGTCCATAGTTTGTATTGATGGCATAACCAAGCTCAGCTTTTTGTTTTTTCATATCGACTCGCAAGTCTGCTGTGCCGATTAATTTCTTTTCTTCTTTTAACTCAATTCCAAATTTCCCTAAAGGACTAGCCATGAAGTAATTTGCAATCGAATATTGGGTGTCTGAGATTGTACGGTGCGTATTGAAAACATAGTACGTGTTTTCTTCATTTGATGCGTACTCAAACATATCAGCTGCATCCGCTAGTGTTACCGGTCTTAGGCGTAATCGTGCCGTCTCCAATTGATTATTCACCGCCAAGTATAAATTTAAATTATCCATTCTTTCACACCTTATCTAAGTCGACTAATTGTTCACCCTGCGATTATCACTATCTAACTTTGTAAATTTTGATATGTCTTGCACGGTTTCTAAAATTCCTAAAAATGAGCCCTCTTCATCTCGAATCGCTATATAATCGATAAAGACAAACACACCGTCTTCCCGCTTATACCAGGCTTGTTGCGAATCTTTCACACCTGTTTCTAAGTCATGCACCAATTGTTTCACTGTTTCATGCACACGAGGTGGGTGACAGTTCAACATATCGCGACCAATAGCAGAAGGTGTCCGCGCGAGTAATTTTTCTTCCGGTCCGTTATCGTAGTATTTTACAATATGGTCTTTATCCACGAATGTGATTTCTAAAGGTAATTTATTTAAAATGAGATCCAGTTCTTTATGACTTAATGAACCGGTCCCTAATTTAAGACGCCCTTTAGCTTCTTCAGTTATATCGACCTCTTCTTTTTGACGAACAGGCTTCCACTTCTCTAAGGGTTCTACAATACAATAGCCGATTTCATCCATTTCATCCGCTATCGCTATCCAATCATCTTCATTAAAGGCTTCTGTTACCATTGGAATTAAAATACTTTCTTCCTTCACAAACATTTCTTGCATTTCGTACTCTAGCTCAGAAAAGAGTGGCATTAATTGATCCATTTCATCCACTAAAAAGGCTGCCTTAAAAGCTTTGTATTGGTCACGAATCTGGTCGTCGACTCCCCACATAACTTGTGGGGGAGCTGTATTCCCTTGGCGTTCCATAATCGGAAAGAAGGACATTTCTTTTCGTGTATAGTGTTTGTCAAAATCCCATAGCAAGTCAATTTGTTTTCTTAATCCAGCTTTTATTTCATCGGAAGGGGCTTCGATATAGACTTCTAATAGGTTCCGTATTCGCATTAAAGCTGCTTCTAGTGCTAAGTTCTCTTCTTTTAAAACATAAACGGGGTGTCCAGGTCTTGAGAAATCATCTGGGATATTTTCAGGATCGGATACAAAATCAGCCATGACGGCAACGTGTACATTACACAGCTTCATAATATTTTCAGCACTCAGACCTTCTTCCTTCATCAACTTACGTTCCATGACGGATATTTCAAGTGGGCTAACCGTCTCAAAGTGTTCTTTAAACTCTTCTTTGATGACTTCCTCACTTTCACCTTCATGAAGGCGTAAAATTAAGTTTTTTAACCGCTCTTGTCGTTCATTTGTAATTGCTCCACGATCTTGCATCGCTCTTCTCCTATCTACTATTAAACTTTATTTTTCGAGTTCGAATCCTGCTTTATTTAAACCTTCTTCTAATTGTTCGGGTGTGATATTAATCTGTTTAACGCCCTTTAGTAACGGCATCATGCGCCCTACTGTGTTCAGCATCTTAGGGTCATTTAATGGTGTAAATCCTAAGTTAACGAGGACTTCTTTTAATTCTGGATGTTCTTGGATGAGTGTATAAACTGTTTTGTTGCCATTGATTTTTTTCATGCATTTCACCGTCCGCTCCTGTTGTTGTATCCCCATTTTACAACAATTGAGAATGATTATCACGATTAACTGTGAAAAGATTACACCCTCTAGACTTTTAGTCTATTTCGATTACTAGTATAATAGGGACACATTAGAAATTAGGAGTGGTTAAGTGGAAAGAAGTGTTGGAACAGTTGTGCGTGGATTGAGAGCTCCAATTATTAAAGAAGGTGACGATCTTGTGCAGATTGTCGTTGATTCGATTATAAACGCCGCTGAAAATGAAGGTTATGACATTCAAGACCGTGATATCATTACTATTACAGAGTCAATTGTTGCGAGAGCTCAAGGAAACTATGCAAAGATTGATGATATCGCCACAGACATTAAGGAAAAATTCCAAGATGAAACAGTCGGTGTGCTATTCCCTATTTTGAGCCGTAACCGTTTCATGAACTTATTAAAAGGTTTTGCTCGTGGTGCAAAAGAGATTGTGATTCAGCTTAGCTATCCTGCAGATGAGGTTGGAAACCACTTGATTACACTTGATCAACTGGATGAATCGGGTATTAACCCATGGAGTGACACGTTAACCGAAGAACAGTTTTTAGAGACTTTTGGTGAAACTTCTCATCCATTCACGGGTGTCGATTATGTAGCTTTATATAATGAAATCGTAGCAGACGAAAATACCCCATGTAAAATTATCTTTTCAAACGACCCGAAAGCCATTTTAGAGTATACGGATTCTGTTTTGGTTAGTGAAGTGCATCAACGTGACCGTACGAAGCGTATTTTATCCAATGCTGGCGCGAAAAATGTGTACGATTTAGGAGACATTCTAAAAGAAGCTGTCAGTGAAAATGGTGGATACAACGAAGAGTTTGGTCTATTAGGCGCAAACAATGCAACGGATGAGTCCGTGAAGTTATTCCCATCGGGTTCACAAGAAGTTGTGGAAGCTATCCAAGCTAAAATGCAAGAACAAACCGGTAAAACAATTGAAGCAATGGTCTATGGAGACGGTGCCTTTAAAGACCCTGTTGGTAAGATTTGGGAATTAGCGGATCCAGTCGTTTCACCAGGCTTTACTTTAGGTTTAGCCGGAACGCCAAATGAAGTGAAGCTAAAATATCTGGCGGATAATGACTATGCGGATTTATCTGGTGAAGCATTACAAGATGCTATTCGCGAGTCGATTGATCAAAAAGCGACACAAGCGAAAGATTCAAAAGCATCATTGGGTACAACACCCCGTCAATTAACAGATTTAATTGGTTCATTAGCCGACTTAACTTCTGGAAGTGGCGATAAAGGAACACCATTCGTTTATATTCAAGGATACTTTGACGATTACACAAGTTAAGAATAGAATCATGAAAGCTTGGGAGCTCATTCCCAAGCTTTTTTAATTTGTTGCTATTTTTATCAAAATTCTGAAATGTTTTGCGGCTTTCCATTTCGAGGATGCGAGATTTCAAGAGAAGCGTTAGCTAAAGTAAAAAAGAGAATTTACCATTTTCAAAACGAAAATGAAAATCCTCTTTCTATTTAAATCATCTTATATTAGTATTAGACTTTTTCACAAGTCATTGCTCTAATTATTACTTCGTTCACTACGGACTAATTTCCATGATTGTTTAATGGTTTTCATTAAACTTGTATCTGAATAGATTAAGACATTTCCGCGATAGAACATCAATGAAATGAGTGCAATAAATCCTGTAAATAACACTGACCCACCGACAGATAGCCACACGTGTAATGAACTCACGGTATTCGTTGCCAATCTAAACGGCATAACAAATGGTGTTAAGAATGGAATAAAGGACGATATGACAACAACTATATTTTCTGGTGATGTCATCGCAAAGAGTCCAATATAAAATCCTAGTAACACGAGCATCGTTAATGGAGTAGCGGCTCGGTTAATATCTTCTGTTTTCGTAATTAAGGAGCCGAGGAACGCGGCTATAAACATATACATCAGCACGCCTAATAGTAAAAAGACCCAAGTATATTCTAAGAAATTGAGAAGGACTCCCCCAACATCTACTTCGCTCAAGATTTGAGTCACAAGGTCGTGGTCTTTAAAGTAGGTGTAAACTCCTAATCCCACTAACACGTAAAACAAGACATGAACCACCATCACGAGAAACACACCGATTAACTTACCAAAGAAGTGTGTCGTTGCAGTTGTACTCGATAAAATCACTTCCATCATTCGGGTACCTTTTTCACCTGCAATTTCTTCAATGACGGTTGTGGCATAGACCATAATAAACAACATAATCATAATATTAATGAAATAAGCTCCGCCAAGCGCAACTACGTTTGCCAGGTCATCTTCTTCGACAATTTCACCCGCATCAACAGATACAATATGACTTTCTAATAAGACGGGGTCGTTTAAAGTTTGAGCGTCTTCTGGGGAAACCCCTAGAGCTTGTGATCGAGAAACCATCTGTAGATTGGTTAGTACTTGCTCAATCAACTGAGAGTGCATGTCCAAATCACCTGTATGGGTCAACGATGCACTCAGGGTATCTCCCTCCCAGTCTGCGATTAAATAACCATCAATTTCTTCATCACCTAATAAGTCTTGTGCTTCTTCTTCGGAATTCACATCATCAAGAATATTAATGGTTTCGTCTACTTCATCTAAAACGGCTACAATACTTGGATCCTCACCAATAACTGCGATAGTGACATCGTCCATTTCTGTAAAACTATTTCCGGCAAAATAAATAATCACTACAATAATTCCGACTACAATCAATGGCATAAGGAGCATCGCTAGAAATCCAAATGACTTCACATTTTTTATAAAGGTGTCTTTAATAAATACGTTTAATTTACTCATCGACTTCACCTGCAATCTGTTTAAATATTTCTTCAATCGTTGGTGGTTGTTGTGAGAATGTTGAAATATAACCATCACGTGTTGCTAAATCAAAAATCTGGTGACCAACTTCTGCATTGGCAAGACGGACATAATGTGTACCCGAATTGACTTCACGAACACTCACGACTCCTGGTATAGCTTCTAAATCTTCTGTCGTAAGAGGTGATTCTAAGAATAAACGTGTACGCCCAAAACTTTCACGAATCTCTTGGATTGTCCCATTTAAAACTTGGCGACCATTTTTTAACATGACCATGTTGTCACATAACTCTTCCACGTTATTCATATTATGACTCGAGAAGATAATGCTCGCTCCACGTTCTTTGGCCCGACGAATACCTGCTTCCAGTAATTCTGCATTTACTGGGTCCAACCCACTAAATGGTTCATCTAATATAATTAAATCAGGTTCATGAATTAATGTCGTAATAAGCTGTACTTTTTGTTGATTCCCTTTCGATAAAGATTTAATTTTATCCTTACGGCCACCAACTACTTTAAATTCTTCTAACCATTCGTCAATTTTCGGATTAATTTCTGCTTTTTTCTTACCTCTTAGTTGTGCAAAATATAAAATCTGATGTTCAACGGTCATTTTTTGATTCAATCCACGTTCCTCTGGTAAATACCCCACGTGATTGAAGAACTCTTTTGTAAATGGTTGACCATTCCAAAGTATTTTTCCTTCGTCTTGTGTTAACAATTTTAAAATCATTCGAAAAGTTGTCGTCTTACCTGAACCATTTTGTCCAATTAGACCCATAATTTGCCCTTTTTCAATTGAAAAACTGACATCATCTACGGCTTGTAAGGTTCCGAAAGATTTTCTTAAAGATGTAACTTCTAACATGTATTTCACTCCCTCAATCTGTCATCAATCAGCGATAATTTTCAAATAAACTGTACGATTTCTTGGACCATCAAATTCCGAGAAGTACACACTTTGCCAAGTACCTAAAATGGGTTGACCATCTTGTATAATCAGAGTTTCGCTTGCTCCAATAAGAGAAGATTTCATATGACCATCCGAGTTTCCTTCAAAATGTACGTAGTCTTCATCATTCGGAAAGGTTTTATTTAACCCAAGTTCTAAATCAACTTTAACATCTGGATCGGCATTTTCATTAATTGTAATCCCAGCTGTCGTGTGCGGACAATAAACCACAAGAATACCACTCTGAATAGGACTCTCCGTTAACGTCTCTTTAATTAAATGATCGATATTAATAAATTCTTGTTTACGGTTCGTTTTGACAGAATATTGATATAGCTGACTCATTTATGCTTTCCCTTCTTTCTTTTTCGCACGTAGTTTTCTAAAAAACAAAGACAATAATTCACTACATTCTTCATGTAGGACGCCTGCTTCTACGACTGCTTGATGGTTAAATTGACTTTCCTCGAGTAAATTCATCAATGTTCCCGCAGTTCCACCCTTATAATCCGATGCCCCATAATAGACAGTTGGTATTCGTGATTGGACAATTGCCCCACTACACATTACACAGGGTTCAACCGTCACAAACAAAGCACAATCTTCTAGACGCCAATTATCTAGTGCAGCATTTGCTTCTTCAATCGCCAAAATTTCAGCATGTGATATGGCACGATTTGATGTTTCACGCTGATTATAACCACGTGCAATCACTTTATGATTCTTAACAATTACTGCTCCTATCGGAACTTCTGCTATCTCTTCAGCCTTTTTAGCTTCCTTCAATGCCTCTTTCATAAAGTAGGCTTTTTCATCCTCAGTAAACAAATCATCACCTCAATTTTAAAGTTCCTTTTTTTATTTTAACACACACCATAAATATCTAATTATAATAACCTAAAATTTAGCCCATTTTTTGAAATATAACAAAAAAAAGCCCGTTACTCATTTGACTGAATAACAGGCTTAAACTTTTTTATAAATGGTTTATGAAGTAATTTTTACTTTCTCACCATTATTTTCTTCTGTTTTATTATCTGTATTGCCCGCGCGATGTCTCAAAGTAATATTACCTTGTGAGCCACCAATCGTGATGCTATCTCCAGCTTTAACTGCCCCAGAAATAATTTCATCACTCAACATGTCTTCGACTTTTGTTTGGATTGCTCGACGTAATGGACGCGCACCATATTCTGGATCGTAACCTGCGTCAGCGATAATATCCAAAGCAGCGTTTGTTATACGTAAATCGATACCTTGTTCGGCTAATTGATTGATTAAATCATCCGTTAGCAATTTCACGATTTCACGTAATTCTTTCGCACCCAATGCATGGAAGACAATCGCTTCATCAATTCGGTTTAAGAATTCAGGACGCAAGTGTTTCTTCATTTCTTCACGAATCTTAGATTCCATTGAACCATGATCTAGCTTACGTTCACCTGCACCGAATCCAACTTCTTTTTCATCACGAAGAGCTGTCGCACCTAAGTTCGAGCTCATAATGATAATTGTGTTTTTAAAGTCTACTCGACGACCTTTACCATCTGTCAACTGTCCGTCATCTAGTACTTGTAGAAGGACATTAAAGACATCCGGATGGGCTTTCTCAATCTCATCTAAAAGAACCACTGAATAAGGTTTTTTACGAATTTTTTCCGTCAATTGCCCGCCTTCATCATAACCAACATATCCTGGAGGTGATCCGACTAGACGACTCGTTGTGAATTTCTCCATGTACTCAGACATATCAATTCGAATTAAATCCTCTTCCGAACCAAACATCACTTCTGCAAGTGATTTAGCCAATTCTGTTTTACCTACACCTGTAGGACCTAAGAACATGAAACTACCAATTGGTCGATTTGGATCCTTGATGCCACTTCGTGCACGACGAACGGCTCGTGCGACTGCACTTACAGCTTCTTCTTGTCCGATAACACGCTTATGAAGTTCCTGTTCAAGGTTCATTAATCGTTTACTTTCCGTTTCTTGTAACTTGTTTACTGGAATACCCGTCCATTGCCCCAATACATCCGCAATATCATCCGAGTCAACAACTGGTCTATCTTCCAGCTCTTTGTTTTCTTGTAAATCTTTAATACGAATCGTCTGTTTGATTTCATCTTGGCGAATTTTCGCTGCCACTTCAAAATTTTGATTAGAGATTGCTTGTTCTTTTTCTAAAATTAACTCATTTAATTTATCCATTTCAGCCTTATAAGGTGATGGACCATCCGTTAAATCTAGTCGCACCTTTGAAGCCGACTCATCCATTAAGTCAATTGCTTTGTCCGGTAACTCACGGTCTTGGATATAACGAGCGGATAAGTTTACAGCAGCTGCGATTGCTTCATCTGAAATAGTGACATGATGATGATCTTCATAGCGATCTTTTAAACCTTCTAAAATAGCAATCGTTTCTTCATTCGTTGGTGAATTCACTAAAATTGAAGAGAATCGACGCTCTAACGCGGCATCCTTTTCAATATACTTTTGATATTCATCCGAAGTTGTCGCACCAATTGTCTGTAACTCACCACGAGCTAATGCGGGTTTCAAAATGTTCGAGGCATCAATTGCACCTTCAGCACCACCAGCACCAATTAAAGTATGCAACTCATCGACGAATAAGATAACTTCCCCATCTTCATAAATTTCTTCAATGACTTTCTTCATACGCTCTTCAAACTCACCACGGTATTTTGTACCCGCCACTAAAGAGCCCATATCTAACGCCATCAAACGCTTATTCATTAAATTTCCTGGAACTTCTCCAGCAATAATTTTCTGAGCAAAACCTTCAGCAATCGCTGTCTTACCTACTCCTGGCTCTCCTACTAAGACGGGGTTATTCTTCGTACGACGACTTAAAATTTGCGTCAAACGACGAACTTCCTTTTCACGCCCTACAATAGGATCGAGACGTTCTTCACGTGCAGCCTTCGTTAAGTCACGTGCTAATGAATCTAGCGTTGGTGTCTTTGACTTAGAAGTACTTTGAGTCGGTGGTGTTGTACGACCACGAGAACTCTTTTTATTCGGATTTAGCGATACGCCTAATTTCTTTGAAATTGATTGGCGAATCTTCGACAAACTCAAGTTTAAGTTTTTTATGATTTGTGACGATAGAATTTTATCGTCACGTAATAAGCCGAGTAGTAAATGCTCTGTTCCAATTAATGGACTATTCAAGCGTCTTGCCTCATCAGCCGCATAAGACATAATTTGTCTCGAGCGAGGTGAGTAAGGTAAAATGACATCTTTACTATCTGGCTCATTTTCTTTGCGTTCCGGACCATAATCAATTAAATGTTCAATTTCATCTCGAACATCTTCGCTAGTCAACCCTGCTTCACGCAATGTTTTCCCAGCAATGCCGTCTTCTTCGGTCACTAGACCTAATAAAATATGTTCAGTACCTACAGTACGATGGCGGAGCATTTTAGCTTCTTCTTGAGCATATTGTAAGGCTTTCTTTGCTCGATTAGTGAATATTTCTCTCATTACCATCATCCGCCTTTCATTTGTTTTTTAATATTAATAGTTTAATCATCGATAATAAAACGTTAGAACGTATTTGTTCATCAATCAAGGGATTTCCGGTGTAATTGTCCTGACTAATCGCTGCTAACATAATTTGTGCTTCTCTACGATTCATATAATCATAATCATATAACGTTTGAACAGTAATTTGAGCATCTTTTTCTGTGATGCGATTACCTATCACGCGTTTCATTCGATCGAGCATTTCAGTGTTGCTTTTAATTTGTAATTTCACTATACGAATGTAGCCACCGCCACCACGCTTACTTTCTACCGTGTAGCCATGTTCTATCGTAAAGCGAGTATTGATGACATAATTAATTTGAGACGGTACACAATTAAACAAATCAGCTAGCTCATTACGTTTAATTTCAACTTGTCCCTCATCACTTAATGCTCGTTTAATATATTCTTCAATCATATCAGACATGTTTTTATGTTTCATGATGATTTACTGAAGCTTGAACGAAACTGTATATAATTCCAACTATCATACAGAGTATTGCTTGAATGTTCAAGTATTTCAGCTACCTCCTTTTCGTTGCCGACATTAAGTCTGACTAATCTTGACTATAAGATAATTATAGCAGTTTAAGTGGCCGATTGAAAGTGAAGCGAATAAGATGAAATCGGTTTTATAAGAGATTTTGAGAAGAAAGTCAGTAGAAGTCAAAGGGATATCAGAGCAAAACAAAAAAACACCCTAACACTGATGTGTCAAGCTGTTTACAATTATATTGTTGATAACGCACCGTGAAGGA
>DAIOTD010000046.1:0-10842 GCA_036752205.1 Atopostipes sp. | reverse complement strand
TTACAGCCGTATCCTTCGTATTAGGGATTGTTTTAGTCAGATTACAAGCAAAACAAATATTAGAAGAACTTTAAGGTGAAATAGGAGATAAATTATATGAAGATTGAGAATATGAAAAAGAAAGTTCAACAGGACCCATGGCGCTTATCTTTCCACGTCATGCCTGAAACAGGGTGGTTGAATGATCCAAACGGAGCAATTCAGTTTGATGGTACGTACCATCTTTATTACCAGTATGTTCCCGATACCCCATTAGGTGGCGCAACACACTGGGGACATATGACGTCCAAAGATATGGTTCATTTCAAACAAGAGCCCATCTTTATGTCACCGACCGAAACCTTTGACATAGATGGTGTATATTCCGGAAGTGCGATTGAAAAAGACGGTAAAATCCATTTCTTTTACACAGGGAATGTGAAGCAGCCTGGAGACTACGATTACATCTATAGTGGTCGCGAACAAAACGTGGTCCATGTCGTGAGTAAGGACGGCTTTGAAATTGAACGTCGAGAAGTCATCATTGCTCATGCGGATTTTCCAGAAGGGTTTACCGATCATATCAGAGATCCGAAATTACTTGAAAAAGATGGCCACTATTATATGGTTTTAGGCGCTCGAACACAAGAAAATTTAGGAAGCATTCTCGTTTATGATTCTCCGGATTTAGACAAATGGTCCTATTATGGCACGTTACTGGATGGTGGGGAAGAAGAAGGTTATATGTGGGAATGCCCGGATTTCTTTGAGTTAGATGAAAAAGATATTCTTATATTATCGCCACAAGGTATTTTACCGACTGAATATGCCTTCAACAATCCACATGCTGCTGGTTACTTAATCGGCGAAACAGATTGGGATACTGTGAAGTTTCAACCGGAAACGAGCTTCCAAGAATTTGACCGTGGCTTTGATTTTTATGCACCTCATACCTTTGAAGACGATCAAGGGCGTCGAATTATGTGGAGTTGGATGGGGATTGGTGATATTATGCCGGAGTATACGAACCCAACGATTGCGCGTGGCTGGCAACATGCCATGGCACTTCCACGTGAATTAACCGTTGAGAATGGCCGCTTATACCAACGACCTCTGCCTGAGTATCAAGCAATCCGTCATAACGAGCAACATCGTGAAATCGGATCAGCGGATGATTTAGCTGGAGAGGTATATGAGCTACTGATTGAACTAAAGGAATCAAAAGCATTTCATCTGAGATTACGACAAGATACAGAACTGATTTATGATGGTGAAATACTGACGTTAAAACATGGTGAAAGTGGATACGGTCGTCGCAAGCGGATGACACCGATAGAAGCCATTTCACAGTTACAGATTTTTAGTGACACATCATCGCTTGAAATTTTTGTGAATGATGGCGAATATGTCTTAACGACGCGTGTTTACCCAGAACCAGGTCAAGATAATATAGCCTTTGAGTCTGATGCAATAGGTACGATTACGTATTGGGACTTGAAGCTAGAGGAGAGTATGTAAATGTACGGAGCAATTGAAGCTGGAGGAACGAAATTTGTTTTATCCGTTGGTGATGAAGCGTTGGAGATTATCGACCAACTAACAATCCCAACAGTCTCTCCAGAAGAAACCATGCCATTAGTGATTGAATTTTTTAAACAATTTGAAAATAACCTACTAGCCATCGGTATTGGTTCGTTTGGACCAATTGACGTGAACCCGGAATCATCTACGTATGGTTTTATCACGCAAACGCCCAAGCTGAAATGGCGAAACTATGATTTTTTAGGTAATATTCAAAAAGCATTCCCGAATGTAAAGACTGCATGGACGACTGATGTGAACGCATCTGCTTATGGAGAATATGCCGTACGTGATGGTGTAGAAAATCTTGTTTATTATACAGTTGGGACAGGTGTCGGTGGTGGAGGCGTGAAACAAGGGAAATTTGTTGAAGGCATTTCACATCCTGAAATGGGACACATACCCGTTAAAAAGCATGCGGATGATTCATTTGATGGCCATTGCCCGAGTCATGGGGATTGTTTAGAAGGATTAGCAAGTGGACCAGCTGTTGAAGCACGATTAGGAAAGAGTGCAAAAGACGTGCCAGCGGATGATCCATATTGGGACATCCAAGCCTACTACATCGCACAAAGTGCTTACACAACAACTTTATTATTGGCTCCTGAAATGATTATCTATGGCGGCGGCGTAATGAAGGTAGAAGGTTTACTTGAAAAAGTACGCCTAGCTTTTGATAAATTAAACCAAGGTTATATGAGCACGCCAGACTTAGAAAAATATATTGTATCGCCAAAACTAGAAGACTCAGCCGCAACAATCGGTTGTTTCGCAATGGCAAAAGAATTAATGAAATAAGTTTAAAAGAACTCTCTTATCGAATCGATAGGAGAGTTTTTAGATTATATATATGGAATATTTGCGATCGAAAAATTATTTAAAAGATTAATTAGGAACATTTCGCATGAGCGAAATACCGAAAGACATTTTAAAAAATATAAAAGAACAGGAATTAAACCATAAATTTTCTAATAGATTACAACTTCTTGTTGACATGCAAACAGTCAGATGGTATACTTACTTAGCTTTGAAAATAGAGAAGGAGTTCCACTCCTCGCCTAGTTGGAATGTTATCCACGGGCCAATATCTAAAGAACGCTATCAAACTGTGCATTCGTGTACAGAGTGACGCACTATAATGGTGCCTGCTTATAAAGATTGATAGTCGAAACTTAGATTGCCGTGGGACTTCAAATGAGAAGTCTCATTTTTATTTTTATAAGCAAATATTTCGGAGGTGAACCCCCATAGCAAAAGAAATGATTGTCAATGAACAAATTCGTTCGAATGAAGTACGCTTAATTGGGAAAGATGGAGAACAGGTCGGTGTTGTATCTCGTGATGAGGCTTTACGCATGGCAGAACAAGCAGAACTAGATTTAGTTCTTGTTTCACCGAATGCTAAACCACCAGTCGCACGTATAATTGATTACGGTAAATACCGTTACGAACAACAAAAACGTGAGAAAGAACAACGTAAAAATCAAAAAACAACGACTGTTAAAGAAATCCGCTTAAGCCCAACAATTGATGATCACGATTTTGATACTAAACTGCGTCAAGCTCGTGGATTTATTGAAGACGAAGACAAAGTTAAAGTTTCAATCCGATTCCGTGGTCGTGCAATTACACATAAAGACTTAGGTCAAGAAGTGATTGAACGTTTCGCTGAAGGCATGAAAGATATCGCTGACATCCAATCAAGAGCTAAAATGGAAGGTCGTAGCATGTTTATGATGCTAGCACCACAAAAAGCTAAATAAGCAAATTATTCACTGATATAACTAACAATTGTTCAGGAGGTAAATAGGATGGCTAAACAAAAGACTCATAAAGGTATGGCAAAACGTTTTAAAAAGACTGCTTCAGGTAAATTAAAACGTGGACGTGCTAAAACAAGTCACTTAGCTGCAAACAAGACTCAAAAACAAAAACGTAAATTACGTAAGTCTGCATTAGTAGCAAAAGGCGACCAAAAACGTATTGAATCAGCAATTTCAACAATGAAAAAATAGTTTCGAGAATTTAATTTATCAAAAGGAGATTGACCTAAAATGGCTAGAGTAAAAAGCTCAGTGGCATCAAGACGCCGCCGTAAAAAAACACTTAAATTAGCAAAAGGTTACTATGGTTCAAAACATAGTCTTTACCGTGTTGCTAAACAGCAAGTAATGAAATCATACATGTACGCATATCGTGACCGTAAAACGAAGAAGAGAAACTTCCGTAAATTATGGATTACACGTATTAATGCTGCAGCACGTATGAATGGATTAAGCTATTCTAAATTCATGCACGGATTAACATTAGCAAACATCGACTTAAACCGTAAAGTTTTAGCTGATATTGCAGTTAACGATCCAGCTGGTTTCACAGCATTAACTGAACAAGTTAAAGATGCATTAAACGCATAGTTCGTACAACAATTCAATCAGAGTAGAATCGTGAAGTGCTCTTCTAGGAGACCATTTCATGATTCTACTCTTTTTTATTTATTCAAAATTTCCTGCACCCGACGCTGCAGTTCCGGTACCACAGATTCCTCAAACCACGGATTCCGCTTTCGCCATCCAATCGTTAATGGAGAAGGGTGCACGAGTGGAAAATACTCCGGTAAATATTCTTCGTAATGACGCACAGTTTCTGTGAGATTCTTCTTCGCCGACTTCCCAAAGTAAAACTTCTGTGCATAAGCTCCGATAATAATTTTCAACTCTAAATCCGGCATCGTCGCTAATACTTTAGGATTCCATTTATTAGCAAAATCCTTTCGTGGAGGTAGGTCACCATGCTTAGCTTTTCCTGGAAAGTAGTAATCCATCGGGACAATCCCAAACATTCCTGAATCGTAAAAGGTTTCCTCATCCACACCGAGCCACGTACGCAGCATATCTCCACTCACATCATAAAATGTTTTGTTAGACTCTTGTGCTTTCAATCCTGGTGCCTGACTAGCAATCAAAATTCTCGCCGTAGGAGGCGCTTGAAAAATAGGTTGCCATCCTTTAGCCGTAAAATGACTATTTTCTGACGCATTCATAATATCTTTCCGTAAAATATCGATCTCATACATAATCCCTCATCCTTTCCCTAACATCTCACGTTAATCGTAAGAAAATTGCGTTCCAAATGCAAACATAGGGCTTGAAGATGGTGAAATTGCCGCCGCAATTTCCACAGCATTTGATTTTTGGTTGTAATCTGTCTCAATTTTTAAATTGAGACAGATATTCTATATTAATCGTCACTAAAATGAAATAGTGACGCCTGTTTTTGCAGTATATGTTACTATATCAAAATAGATACATCTGAAATGAACTTCGTTTCACTAATTTAAAATAGATTACTATATATGGAAATATCCGTCACTATTACAAATTAGTTACTGATATGATCGATTCTAATGTAAAATTATTCTGTTAGGCTTATCAAATACGATTTGATTTACATTTTTGTGTCCATCATTCTCAAAAGTGAGTATTTTTTGACTAGGCATTTCGGTAAAGTACTTTTGTAGTATAGATTTGAGATAATTTCTGGAAAGTACATTACCTAGAAATTTGTGGATATCCCTCACCGTAAAATGGTGACCGTAAGTCAGCACACCATACTCATAAGCGCTGCGTATGATTAGGTGCTCGCGGTATTCTTCAAAACCACATTGACAGTTAATATAAATTTTCCGAGTCATTGTGAGTATGGCCCCGCATCGAGCGCAGAATATTCCTGAATTTTCCTCAGTCATATCAGTAGACGCAAACGGCTTAACCGCATATGGATTATTAATCGCATGACTCCGTAGTTTTGAAATAATCGATTGAGTATCAATCCTGATCGCAGACTGCTTTTCCTCTGAAATAATATCTTGTATATACTGATACACATCGTTCCGACACAGGATATCGATATAATCAATGTCGTCGTGAATAACTACTTGATTATGCTCTCCAACAAATACGAGCACGCCTTTGACAGGCACTCCACCCAATAAATTGCGCAAATGTATCGTCGCATTGTGTGCTTGGTTCACCGGATTATATGTAATAGCAACACCTCTCGATTTACATTGGCCATTTCGATATTCAAACTTCCCAAAATAATTTTTAATTTCAAACACATACACACAGTGAGTCGTGATCAATAAGTAGTCACATTCAAAATCACTGAAATCGTGTAGCCAGAGATTCCTCTTAAATAGCCAATTCTCCTGAGCAAACTGCTTTATTATTTCAGCAAACGCATTTTCACCTTTCCGTCCACTTTCTATTCGCTTAAATTGTGCAATCTCATCCTGTTCCGTCACCAATCCGCGCTGTATCGCAATCTTTAAAAAATCATACTCATTTGGCGAATCCATTTCACCCATGTTCATTTCTCTCAACGTCATTCCTCCCTAAAATTCCCCCTATATATATAATTTGCATTAATTTCGAATTTTCGCGATTTTTCTTTAAATTAATTTCAAATGAGAAATTCCCACCTGAAATGTGCTAAAATAGTTCTATCATGTTTAGAAAGTTGGAAATCAAATGACATACGAAGACGATCAAATGTTAATGGATTTAGTTGCAGCACGCGGCGTTCCTGGAAACGAAGAAGAAGTGCGCGAAGTATTCAAAAAATATACGGAGCCTTACGCAGATGAAATGCTGCAAGATGGCTTAGGCAGTATCATCGCTAAAAAACAAGGACCGGTTACAGGACCTAAAATTATGTTCGCAGGTCACTTAGATGAAGTGGGATTCATGGTGTCGAACATCACCGATGAAGGATTCCTAAAATTCCAAACGCTGGGTGGCTGGTGGAGTCAAGTTTTACTTGGACAACAAGTTGAAGTCAAAACTCGTGACGGTAAAATCTACCACGGTGTGATTGGTTGTAAACCGCCTCACGTGTTATCAAAAGCAGCTCGTGAAAAACCTTATGATATTAAAGATATGTTTTTTGATATCGGTGCAACATCGAAAGAAGAAGCCAAAGAGTGGGGCATTCGCCCAGGAGATATGGTCACGCCATACTCACCATACCGTCGCTTAAACGATTCAAAATTCTTACTCGCGAGAGCTTGGGATAACCGAATCGGTACAGCAGTGGCAATGGAAGTCTTTAAAAACTTAAGCAAAGAAGACTTACCAAACTCAATTTACGCTGTTGGTAACGTACAAGAAGAAGTCGGCTTACGAGGCGCGAAAACATCTTCAAACCGCATCAATCCGGATATTTCGTTCGCTTTAGATACAGGTACAGCGGGTGATACACCAGGTATGACCGCAGATGAGTCGAGCTCTAAACTAGGTGAAGGGCCACAAATTATCGTCTTCGATGCCAGTATGATTGCACACAAAGGCTTACGTGACTTCGTTGTCGATATTGCGGAAGAATTAGAAATTCCATTCCAATTCGAATTTATCCCAGGTGGCGGAACAGACGCAGGTAGCCAGCACGTTTCAGGACATGGTGTGCCATCATTAGCGATCACCGTTCCGACGCGTTACCTACACTCGCACTCTTCAGTCATTCACGAAGATGACTACCACAACACGGTAAAATTAGTCACAGAAGTGATTAAGCGTCTAGACCAAGAAACCGTTGAAAAAATTACATTCGGCTAATAAACAAAATTGTTCGAAGAAGCCCTTTTGGGTGAAATAAAAGAAAGAAACTAGCGGCTATTCTATCAAATAAGGTAGAATAGCTGTTTTTTTGTGAAATATTCATTAAAATAGAAACGGTAAACAGATTTAAAAAGGAGATTGAGAATCGATGTATTACGTAAAAAATGAACGAGATGGCGTAGAAATTCATGACCCGAGTTTAAACTTAGCGATTGAATATTACCTACTAAACGAGATTCAATTAGATGAGCCAATTTTATTATTCTATATTAACGATGACTCGATTATTATTGGGAAAAACCAAAACACATATGAGGAAGTTAATACAGAATATGTAGAAGAGAACGGTGTGAAAGTTGTTCGCCGCTTTAGTGGTGGGGGAGCGGTATACCATGACTTAGGCGTCTTGTGCTACTGCTTTATCACAAAAGACGATGGCGACTCATTCCGTAATTTCAAGAAATTCACGCAACCCGTGATTAATGCACTACACAAGATGGGTGTAGAAGATGCGGAGTTAAAAGGTCGTAACGACTTAGTGATCGGAGAGAAAAAATTCTCTGGTAACGCGATGTATTCCAAAAATGGCCGTATGACTTCACATGGTACATTAATGTTTGATTCGAAAATTGATGCGGTTGTGAGCGCACTAAAACCAAAAAAACATAAACTAGAATCGAAAGGAATCAAATCGATCCGTAGCCGCGTGACAAATATCGTGCCTTACATGGATGATGAGTACCAAAATATCAGCACGAAACAATTCCGTGAGCGCCTATTATTAAACATCTATGGCGTAGACGATCTGTCGGATGTGAAGGAATACGTTCTGACAGAAGAAGATTGGAAGAAAATAGATGAGTTTGCAGCGAAATACACAGATAACTGGGACTGGAACTATGGCGAGTCACCGAAGTTTGATTTAGAGCGTGACACACGTATTGAAGGCGTCGGTACCGTTGAAGTGAAGCTAAACGTTGAAAAGGGTGTTATATCAGACATCAAAATGTTTGGAGATTTCTTTGGACTCGGTGAAATAGAAGACGTTGAAGAAAAGCTACTCGGCATTAAATATGAATTTGAAACGATTAGAGAAGCATTAGGAAAGGTCGATTTAAACAAATATATTGGTGATGTAACAGCCGAACAAATCGCCCGATTGATATATTAATCCATTAAAAACATCATATCCCACGAACGTTTATGAGATATGATGTTTTTTTGTAGCTAAATAGGAAACTTTTAGATAAAAAGGCGAAAGACCATTGCATTTTAATCGTATTTTCATTATTATAGTAGTAATATTTGTTATTGGACGCGTGTCACAAATGAAGGGAGATAAAAAAATGATTATTATATATTTGTCTCCTAGCTGTACGTCTTGTCGAAAAGCTCATGCATGGCTAGAAGATTATAATATTCCTTTTATAGAAAGAAATATTATGAAAAACCCTCCAACGCAATTAGAATTTCAAAAAATGATGGCCCTCACTGTTAGTGGAACGGATGAGATTATTTCAACTCGTTCGAAAGCATTTCAAAAGTTAGGGATTGATATAAACGACTTGTCGTTACATGAGTTACATGATTTAATCCAAGAACATCCAGAAATTCTACGTAAGCCAATCATTCTGGATCAGCGTCGCATACAAATCGGGTACAACGAGAGTGAAATCAGACAATTTGTACCAAAAAGAATTAGAAGGAAACAGCTAAATAAAGCGCAAGCCATGATTGCGAATTTCGAAGGAACCGTCTAAATTTAATAAAATATGCAGAACTATTAAATAAGTTTTTATTTAATAGTTCTTTTTAATTGAAATCAAACCACTTAAGATAGTAAAATATGACTTTTACCGGTATAATGAGGATTAGAAAATAATAAAAGTAATACTGGGTGGAGTGTGCAATCATCAACCCCTTTACAATATTTAGAAATAGGCTACAATAACAGCATAAGATTGAAACCATTAAACAAAGGAATGAGGTGTAAGCAATGGAAATCGAACACATAAACGAAGATACAATCCGCGTACGAATTGAAAATTCTGATTTAGAAGCGAGAGGGTATACTTTCTTAGATTTATTGGGAAACCAAAAACATATCGAAACGTTCTTCTATAGTATTTTAGAAGAGGTGGATATTGATGAAGAATTCCAAGAGTCTGACGCCGTAACATTCCAAATCATGCCGAATCGAAATGGTTTAGAGTTGTTTATTAGTAAAAATGCCGATATGCATGACAATCTGTTTGCGCATATGGATATTGAGGACTTAGATGAAGACGATCAAGAGTCTGAAAAAGAATTCCAACCATTTGAAAAATACAAGAATTTTGGTAAGCCGAATAAAGAAAAGTCTGAATCACCAAAAATTGAACCAGACAATCAAAAGATTGTTGTGGAATTCAGTACGTTTGAACAAATAATTGAGTTGGCTCGAATCTTCCAAATTGAAGCTGGTTTTACAAATCTTTACCAATATACGGACAGATATTTCCTAGAAATGAGCTTCTTAAACGATGAGTTTTCGTTACGAACACCTCAAGAAGAAAAAGCAATCGTTCTTGAATTTGGGTTAGAAAGTAAAATTTCAGCAGACGTATTGATTGAACATGGTCAAGTCATTATTGAAGACGTGGCATTAGAAACAATTCGTCACTACTTTAAATAAAAAAATATAACTAAAACAAACCGTATGGTATAGGCGATTAGCCCGTATCCTACGGTTTTTCTTTTAAATTTTTCAAAATAGTTTCGCGAAAATCGAGTTTTTTCGCAAATTATATAGATAAGAAGAAAAATTTAGGAGGGTATGCATGCTAATTGCCACTAACAAAACGAACGAACAAATCCTCGCAGACAAAACACTGTGTAAAACCAAAACCTACTATTGCCCGTCTTGTCAAAATCGTGTCCATTTGAAAGCGGGGTCGACCATACGTCCGCATTTTGCTCATTATAAAAAGGAAGCTTGTGCAGCATTTTCAGAAGGAGAAACAGAAGAACATCTTCTAGGAAAACAACAACTCTATGATTGGTTAGTTGGTTTAGGACATTCGGTTGAAATGGAGGCTTACTTACCAGAACTGATGCAGCGACCGGATTTATTACTGGAGGGTAAAATAGCGATTGAATTTCAGTGTAGCGGACTATCGATTGAAAGGGTTAAGGAGCGAACGAAAGGTTACCTTAATAATGGTTATAAGGTTGTATGGATTTTAGGAGAGCATTTCACCTATAAAAAGAAACTAACTGCCTTTCAAAAAGCATGTCTCACGAAGATCCAGAATCAACTTGTGTTGTTTCATTACTCCGTCCCACACAAACGATTAGAGTATCGCTACAACTTTCAACGACAACAAAACGATAAAATGCAACAAGTTAGGCAACTAATTAAAAAAGATCATCCTGTAATTCTAAGTTTAAGTTCATGTGCCGACTATATTCCTAAAACGTTAAACATTAAAAGAGAGCACCAACACCTCTTGAAACAATTTCAGTATCCGACTCCAACCCAACAACAATTTTTATCGCTACTCTATCAAAATCGTGAAACAGTCATTTCAATGCCGAAAGAAATTTACAGGAAAGTCCCATCAGAATGGCTAATTCAAGACGATGCATACGAGTGGAAATTTCGATTCCTCTTGTGGGTAGAAAGCTT
>DAIOTD010000045.1:7851-11246 GCA_036752205.1 Atopostipes sp. | reverse complement strand
ATTACAACAAAAAACCGTAATGGCAAGGCAGATAAATTCCCACTCATTACTGTAACGGCAGTATTAGTCAACAATAAAGAGAATGATTATCAAAACATGCATGAAATCTCTGAAAAATTAGCATCATTGAAAAACAAAGCAAAAGCAAAAAAAGCCATCGGTTATAGAAAAAAACACAGGTGACTATATACGCTAGAATTCGAGCTCTATCCATCATTTATGGATAGAGCTCTTTGATTTTAATCATCTTTTTTAAAGTTTTGAAAACTAACAATATAATCTCAGCCTGTAATGCTTAATCCTATCAAATAATAAAAAACTCCAGTAAAAGAAGGAGTTTTCCTTACTTAAACTGAAGTTATTTCTATTTTAAATTTCATCTAACCATTGTTTTCCAGCAATTAAGTTCTTTTCGTTTATTTCATGTGAGGTGACCCATACCTGATCAACCGCTGCTCCACGTGATTCAAACATTTCAATCACTCGTTCACTTTCAGCTTTTGGAACAATCGGGTCTCTTTCACCCATTGATAACAGAACTTTGGAATTCTTTAAGTCGAGTCCTTCTGCAACATCAACTGGGTACATTGGCGCATAGAGCATGCCTTTTTTAAGTTTGGAATCTTCCAAGAGCATCATGTTAATCCCAATATTCGCACCATTTGAGAAACCAAATAATACAACGTCCTCTAATTCAAAGTTATATTCATCCGCTTTCTTAGCGATAAAATCATATAATTCTTTCCCTCGTCTCATTAAATCTTCCACATCATAATTTCCCTCACCATGACGTTTGAAATAACGATTCATCCCATTTTCAGAAACATTACCGCGAATACTTAACACAGTAGAACCTGGTGCTATCGCATTAGCGACTGGTACTAAATTATTTTCATCCGCACCTGTTCCGTGTAAAAGAACCATTACTGGGGTATTTACTTTACCTTCATTATAAATATATTCATACATTATTGAGTAAACTCCTTTTTATTCTGGTCGGGCGATTGTCGTAATATCGCCTATTTCAGCATAATCATGTCCCGCTAGTCGACTAACGGCTGCTAGTCCCACTGGATCAATACGTCCTTCATGATACAACTCATCGTCAATATGATACTGGATGATTTTTAATAACATCAAGTCCGATGAAGGAACACCATCATTTTCTAACGGAACGTGTTGATATAATTCCACTTCAAAACGAATTTTTGATTCTTTTAAACTAGGTATATCAACGTGAGTAGATGGCATCGTTGTAAATTTTGTACGTTCTAGTTCACTTTCATCTGGCATCATATTCGCAGCAGTTTCATTCGCTTCATTTACATTATTTGTATCGACAACGTGAATCACTGCTTGCTTTTTCGCTAAAATATTTCGAGCAGTATCTTTTAACTCACCATTTTTTCGCTGCAAAGCAACAGAAACGATGGGTGGGTTTGATGTGACAATATTAAAGTAGCTAAATGGCGCAATATTTAACACTTCATCTTCTGAGACACTTGTAATTAAAGCAATTGGACGAGGAATAATCGAACCAATCATAAATTTATAGTTGTCTCTCTCGCTAATGTCTTTTGGGCTAAAGTGAACCATTAAATACCTGCTTCCTATTTTTTAAATTTTGTATTGATATCTGACGTGTCAAATGGACGAACAACACTCTCTACATAGTCACGACGTCCTTCAAATGCTGGAGGTAACGCTAATGTAGAACCTAGCTCTTCGTACGACTCTTGGTGATCGATAAATCCTGGACCATCTGTAGATAGTTCAATAAGAATATGACCCACTCGAGTATATAAAGCTTCAAAGTAGAAGCGATCAACTAAACCTGAGTGTCCTAATTGTAATTGGTTATACTTTTCTTCCCATGCTTTAATCGCGTCTGTATCTTTAACACGGAATGCGACGTGATGAACGGTTCCGTATCCTTGACTTTCTACTGTTGATGTCTCGTCTTTTCGTAAAATCATTTGTCCACCGTTTCCACCTTGGCCAACTTCTAATACTGCGACTGTCTCATCTTTTGATTTCACTGAGAAGCCAAAAACTTGTTCCATCACTTGAATAAACTCATCATAGTAGCTTACGGTGATTTCAATTGGACCTAGACCATAGATTGCTTTATCTTCGGGTACAGGACCGTTTTTCCATGGCGTACCGGCTTCTACTCCCTCATTCGTTTCATCTGAGAATAACTGATAACGTTGACCGTCTTCTTCTTCAAAAGGTAAGACTTTACGACCAAATAATTTTTGAATACCTTCGTGTTTCACACCAAATTCATCAAATCGATTTAAGTAGTACTCTAATGCTGCGTCATCCGGAACACGCAAACCTGTGCGTGTAATACCGTTTGTTCCTTTACCATATTTTGGAATTCCAACAAAATCAAAGAACGTTAAATCCGTTCCTGGATTTCCGCGGTCATCTGCGTAAAATGTGTGATACGTTTGAATATCGTCTTGGTTAACTGTCTTCTTAACTAATCGCATGCCTAAGATACCTGTTATGAATTCATAATTTCGCTCAGCACTGTCTGTAATCGCCGTTACGTGATGAATACCTAATAATTCTGGAGTTGTCATGTTTATTCCGCTCACTTTCTGTAATTGACTCGATTTTTAGTAGTCTTTGTTGATATCTTACTCTCTTTATATCTCTAATTCGAGATAATAATAACACTCGCAATTTTCGATGTCAACTAATTACTTCCAATTCGTACTAATGACTGAAGTTGAGTTTAAATAGCGCGATATGGCACTTTCCAGTTTCTCTTATATGAAAGGATTCGTAAAATAGTAAACATGACAAAAACGATAATAATCTCTGTATTTGTCGTCGCCCAGCCACTTCCTAATATAAGGCCTACTAAGAAAATCCATAAACCATAGATGTTTTCATCTAATAAAATAGAACGACGGTGTGCAAGCAAGTCACGGAAAACCCCTCCACCTGTTGCGGTTAGTAAAGCTGCAACGATAACAGCACTTACGGGGCGTCCCATTCCAATTGCAATCATTGATCCTTGAATCGCAAAGGACATAATCCCTACTGCATCTAAAATATCCGTCCAGAAATAACGATTCTTAAGGAAAAAATGTGGAAAAATGAGCACAGCAGTAATGGCAACCATCGAGGCTATAAAAGGGACATCTTGCACCCACAATTCGTTTCCTGATTCTCCTAACAACATATAACGTAACGCTCCACCACCAAAAGAGTTGATAATACCAAATAGATAAACAGCAAATAAATCAAACTTCTTTTCCATCGCGATAAGTCCACCCTGTAATGAAAAAGAAATCGTCCCGATAACTGAGAAAAACTCAATAATTTCCATTTATAAACTCCATCCTTTTCTATTTCTTCATTCTTTTCCATTCTACAGA
>DAIOTD010000045.1:0-7751 GCA_036752205.1 Atopostipes sp. | reverse complement strand
ACTTTCTCAAATAAGTATTTTCAGCAGAACAAAAAAACGACCACCGGATAGAGTGACCGTTTTGCTTACAGGGTATTTAGTAATGACGATATGGGATAATCCAATTTCTATAGTAAGAGAGTAATCTTAGTGTGGTAAAGACAGCGTATAGGATGAGGAAGTGTAAGTTTGCTGTGGCCCAGCGCATCCCGATGATCAGTCCAATTAGAAATATCCATAAGGAGTAAATATTTTCCCCAAGTAAAATGGGCTTTCGTTGAGAGAGCAAGTCGCGAAATACGCCTCCACCTGTACCCGTTATCAAAGCGGCAACAACGACTGCACTCGCTGGTAAATCCATATTTAAAGCCGATATCGAACCTTGGATGGCAAAAGCAATCACCCCGACTCCATCTAATACATCCATCCACCAAATTTCACTTCGTTCAAAAAAATTCGGAAACACAATCGTTAACGTGATCGAGATGACTGAAATGTAAAATAAATTATCCTGGTTCCATAAATCATGGGTTGATTCACCTATAACGATGTGTCTTAAGGCACCACCACCAAACGCTGTAATCATACCAAATAGGTACACAGCAAATAAATCATATTTATTTTTAATCGCAATTAAGCCACCCTGTATCGAGAACGCAACTGTACCGACAATTGAAAAAAACTGTATTATCTCCATTTAAATCCACTCTTTCCTTTAGGTTCTTAAACCCATCTTACAGGGGATAGAGCAAATATTTAAAGGGTATGCTTTATAGAGACAAAAAGAATGGACACCTAAGTATCCACTCTTTTTTTGTATTGATTCACGCTTTCTTCAAAACCACCCAGGCGATTAGCCCAAGATTCGGTATAAAATGAATAATAACTCTTTTTCTTACGGATGCGGTATTTTTTAAAGAATCGATTCCAAATGAAAGATGGAACCCCAATCACAGGTAAGTAAAGTATAAGCAGCCATCTGGATTGAATCGTATGGCCGTACTCATGCTTCACGATTTCAGATTGGTAGTACACATCATCCGTAAAGATAAACCGGCTAAGCGAAATAGCCCCCCATCGTCCTTCGACATGAATGACATACGCTTCCTTGTATTTATAATATGGTCGCCCAGACCTTCTAGTGAAATAAAGGAAGGCCAAATACCCTATCAAATTTTGTGGAAATTCTAATAGAAACATTATCCACCTCGTTTTTACTTCAGTAATTTACTCTTTAATCCGGATTCCTAACAAACCTGATAAGTAAGTTGCTTGTTCTCTAGAAACAATACAACCTTTCAGATGTTCCATCGATACACCCATCGTTTCAAATTCAGAACTGCTGATATCAACACCTTTGAGTGATGTCTCTCTGAAATGGACTTCGTTTAAGTGGCACGTTTCAAAAGCTATTTTCTTAAATTCGCAATCAAAAAAGTCGGCATTTTCCAGCGATGTCTCCTCAAAAAGAACATTTTCTAATTTTGTCTGTACAAAAACTCCCATATTTAAAATGGAAGACTGGAAAAGTGTTTGTCCGATATAAGACTCTGAAAAATTCGTTCCTAACAACTTACAGTCTTTAAACACCACTCGAATCATAGACGAACCAGACAAATCAGCATTAGAAAAATCACAATTTTCAAAACAAACATCACTTAAATCTAATCCCGAAAAGTCGGTACCTGTGAAATGACTATTCTTAATAATCGTCTGACTTAAAGACAGATCATGAAGAACCTCATTCGTAAATACTGCCTGTTTGACTTCGGCTAAATGCAGTTCAGTGAATTCATCTAGCAAAACAGTTTGAAAATCTGTCTCCTGTAATTGAGCTGGGATTCTTGGTTTTATTATTTTCATCCGCTATCCTCTCTAATCAAAACAAATCCTTGTTCAAAAACTAATCTGTTGATTTGAAACTTGTTTATTTATTTGGGACCACAGCATATACTTCTGCTGGGAATCCTGGAGAATTTTTAATGTGTGGCATACTTACAAAAATTATACTCCCCACTGGAGGTAACTTATCTAGATTCGCCATTAATTCTACTTGGTATTTGTTTTCATGTAACCAATAGTTTTGTGCATCTAAGAATCCTGCTTCAGCTGCTTCGACACCACTATCTGTATTTAACGTTTCATGACCGATAGCTGTGATATTTCGTGTACGACTTAGATATTCTAATGCTGGAATAGACCAACCAGGTGTATGTTCCGTACCTTCAGCATCTTTATTCGTGAATTTTTCCGGATCATCAAATCGCTTATACCATCCTGTAGATAAAGCAACAAAACTTTCTGCTGGTAACTCACCATACTCCGCTTCAAATTCTTTTATATCTTCAACGGTTACGGCATATCCTGGAGTTTCCTCCACTTTATCTCTTACGTCCATTACATAAAGCGGTAAAACACGCTCTTTTTGTGAAACTTCTGATAAATTACGCTTACCTTTTGCAAAGTGACTAGGTGCATCGATATGCGTTCCATGCGAACTGCCTATCGTGTATTCAATAGACTCTACACCATCTTTATCTATATCCGATATTTCAGCTTCTTGTAACGGATTGAATGTATGATAGATTGGAATATCTTTATTGACCTCGTGCGTTAAATTGATCCATTCATAACCTTTTAATTGAGATAATAATTCATGTAATTCGTACATCTCGTTCACTCCTCTTTCTGTTTGTTCTTCTATTTTACCAATGGTTTAAATAGAATGCATGCTATTCATATCTTTTACAAATATTTATTTTTGAACAGTGAAAAAGTCTGAGGGCATGCCCCAGACTGTCAATTTACTCTAGTTCACCATAATCTTCTTTTTTTGCATCTAAGTGAAAGACTTTCCCACTACGGTCATATAAGACATCTTCAACATCTGCACGATGATTGGCAACTCGGGCAACGGCGAAGAAATAGTCCGATAAGCGGTTAATAAACATTAAAACATGTGGATTTGACTCTGCTTCTTGCCGTCCTGTATCATAATTTTCAGTTGTTTTACTCTCTTCTAAATATTGATGAAAAGTTACAACGGCTCTTTCAGCACGTCTGGTGACAGTGCGACAAACATGCAGCTGAGAAGCCAAACTTGTCCCTCCTGGTAAGATGAAAGACTCTAATGGTTTCGGTTCATTTGCATAATCGTCGATAATACTCTCTAACCATCTTGTTGGTTCTAAATCCATTCGGTAAGGATATTTGTCCGTATTTGACGTCGCCAAGTCATTCCCACTATCAAATAAAAACTGTTGAATTTGTTGGAGTTCTGTCTTCAATTCTGGCCACGCCTCATTAGAACTTGCCGCCAATCCAACAAAACTATTTAATTCATCAACCGTACCATATGCTTCTACTCGGGCTGAATCCTTATAAACAGTGTAGTTTCCATTGATTTTCGTTTGGCCCTTGTCACCAACTCTTGTATATATTTGCATGATTTCCCACCTTTTCTAGTAAAAAACTCCAAATAACTACGATAGTTATCTGGAGTTTAGGTTGTTTTTTAGTTAAAGATTATAGTCCACAACGTAATTGTGCGCTACAGTTCGTACATGTGTTACATCCACCAATATCTTCAACAATTCCTTGTCGACAAATTGGGCATGTTTCACCAATTTCTGAACCATAAACCACATCATCTGTGTGACCCTTTTGTAAAATATGTTCTTGTTCCGCTAAATTGACTAATTGACGTAGTTCTTTACTATCGTCAACTACTCGCACATCGTCAACTTCGAATAAAGCCAGGTTCTCAAAATCGTTTTCTTCTGCTTTCAATGTTAGAACTTGTGAGTCACGAGAACCGTCAACATAAACTGTTCCACCTTTAGCCCCACCACTGAATAGACGCTCATAGATTTTACCAACTTGGTCAACCGTATAACCTTCAGGAGCATTAACCGTTTTTGAAATTGAACTATCTACCCAACGTTGAATCGTTGTTTGAACATCAACGTGTTCTTCAGGTTTTAAGCTCATTGCTGTTACAAAGAACTCTGGTAAGTTATCTTCATCAGCCTCTGGGTTTCGGTCTAGATACTCTTGAACGATATCTGCGTTTACTTCAATGAATCGACCTAAACGCCCACTACGGTAATATTTAAATGCGAAGTAAGGTTCTAATCCTGTTGATACGTTCATCATCGTTCCAGTACTTCCTGTTGGAGCAACCGTTAATAAGTGAGAGTTGCGAATTCCATGATCCAACACCCCTTGGCGAATATGTTCCGGCATACGGCTCATATAGCCTGTGTTGATGAATCTCTCACGTAATGTCATCGTTTCTTCGTCAGTTTCACCGATTAAGAACGGGAAGCTTCCTTTTTCTTTCGCTAATTCAATCGACTCTTCATAAGCTGCTACGGCAATTGTTTCAAATACTTTGTCTACAATTTCATTACCTTCAGCTGAACCATAACGTTTTTTCGTATAGATTAATAAGTCAGCGAGACCCATAACACCTAATCCGATACGACGCTCACCTAAAGCTTGGCTTTCGTTTTCTTCTAAGAAGTAAGGTGTTGCGTCTATAACGTTATCTTGCATACGGACACCTGTTTTAACGGTCTCAGTTAATTTTTCGTAATCCACTGAGTTGGTTTCAATGTCTGCCATTTCCGCTAAGTTAACCGCTGCTAAGTTACACACAGAATACGGAGCTAACGGCTGCTCACCACATGGGTTTGTTGCAACAACTTTCTGACCGTATGCTTGCGCGTTTGTATCTTGGTTTGCGTTATCGATAAAGAAAATTCCTGGCTCTGCTGAATATGTTGCACAAATATTAATGAGGTTCCATAATTCACGTGCAGGAATTTGACGATACGTACGAATCGCGTAGCCCATTGCTTCCCACTCACGAACATCACCAACATCTGGCCATTTTTCGTTGTAGTCTGCCATTTCTTCTTCTGTATAGTTTTCAGTATCTGGGAAACGTAGTGTCCACATTTCATCCCGTTCTACTGCATCCATAAAGTCATCTGTTAATGTAACAGAGATGTTTGCTCCTGTTAGGAACTCTGGATTTTGTACGGCGTAAGTTCCACCGTCTCTAACTTTTTGTTTGGCATTTCGAATAACATTATCCGAGAAACCACCGTGTCCTGGTGATTTATCGTGCTGTGCAATCGTTTCGTACATTTCTAACTCTGAAGCAGAGAAACCTGTGAATTTTAAGTTCTCTTGTGCTAAAGATTTGATTTGCTCATCTGCTGAGTTTTCAATTAAGTAGCGTAAAATTCTTGGGTTTTGTACTTTTGAAATAATGAATTCTAAAATATCTGGATGCCAGTCTGCTAGCATAATCATTTGCGCACCGCGACGTGAGCCACCTTGCTCAACTAAATGCGTTAACTTCGCAATATCATCTAACCAAGAAACTGATCCACTTGATTTTCCATTCACACCACGAGCTAATGTGTTACGTGGACGTAAAGTTGAACCGTTTGTTCCTACTCCTCCACCTCGTGACATGATTTCCATCACTTCTTTACGATGATCCGAAATACCTTCTCGAGAGTCTGGTACGAAAGGCATAACATAGCAGTTAAAGTATGTTACGTCTGTTCCTGAGCCTGCTCCATAAAGAACACGTCCTGCTGGAACAAAGTTTTTATTACGCAATTGGTTGTAAAATTTTTCAAATGATTCTTCCACTTTTTCTGAATTTTCTTCCACTTCTGCTAATCCACGTGCATTACGCTTCGCAATTTGTTCATAGAAAATTTCTAATGGTTTTTCGATAACATCAATACTTCGTGTGACAATGCCAGATTCGATTTCTTCTGAATCTTCTAATGTTCCGCGGTATTCTTCTTCTAATAAAATAACCGCTTCGTTCGCATCCCAATCTAGAGACTGAACGTATCCAATACCTCTTGCTGGGTATTTAGGATCTGGTTTGACCGTCAGAACAACTAAGTCACCTTCTGTTAACGTTTCTTTTTTCGTATCTTTATATGAGTAGCGGTCAATCATAACCATTCGAGATACACCCTTATGAGTGATGTGCATATCTTCTGTTATCTGGTAAACATACGGAAATTTTTCAATGTCCTTATTTAATTTGTCGACGTCAATATTTAGTGGTAAAATTGAATTTGCAACCATGCGTATTACTCCTAACCTGAATCTTATTTTCACTATATATAGTATGTACAAGTTGTACTAGGCACAATATATAGTGAATTAACTAGAAATTAGTATACCGTAAAGAGAATCCATAGACAAGGCGAACAGCCACAATTAAATAGAATCTCAAACGGAAACTCCTCTACATCGTGATGTAGAGGAGTTTTTAAAATGAATATTTTTTAATGTATCTCTGGGAATTTTTTCCGTATAATCGGCACTAAAATTGGTTCTAAAATGATAAAGAAAACTAGATTTCCAACCGCATGTAGTGTATCAAAGGGTAAACCATTTAAATAATACACCGTAAAATTGTTCATCCCATATAAATAAAACGTAAAGACTGAAATGACAAAGCCATAAATGTATCCCGTTAAAAATGCCCAAGCTGCAAATACGATTCGATTTCGAATGCTTCCAAATGAATAGAAATATTTCAAAATACCCGTGAGCAAAATAATTAACGCAAAAGACACCATCTGAAACATTGTCCAAGGTCCCATGGAAAGAATTAAATTTGTGAGAAACATCGATAACACCGAGACAACCAGTCCATCGATTACCCCAATATTCAATGCGATTATAATCAGTAATGCTGTCATAGGTTGGATGTTTGGTAAAAATGGTAGTGCAAAACCAATGCGCCCTACCGTAATAAAAGCCGTCAATATAGCTAATAGCGCTATTCGGTTTACATTAAAGTAACCCGAATTAGAACTGACTATCCTCGAGTTTCCATTCAATGACATCGCCTTCCTCAATTTCATAGTCCGCTGCGCCGACGCTTGCCATGTCATCATTTACGTAAAATAACCAGTAGCGTTCAGCATCCATGTCGTGTTCGTTGCCATTGATAGACGACAGGAACCCAGCTCCTTCATCGACAATATCGTATTCAGCTTCCATAACATCTAATAAATAGGTGCCCTCTGGAACAGTTATTTCCTTATTTAAGTCTGCTAATGTCTCGCCGTCGATTGAAATCAGAATGTCTGCGCTAACTTGTTCTTCTTCAGATGAGTTAGCATCTGCACCGTCAACATCTTCAACTACTGGTGTTTCTGTGCCTTCTGGTGCTTCTCTTGTATCCGGTGAGCACCCCACTAAAACTAAACCTGTCGATAACAATAAAAACAATTTTTTTAATGCCATTTTCGTTTCTCCTTTTGTTTTTGAACAGATTACTGTTCATATTTTGATAGATATTCCTTTCTACCGCTAAAAGGAGCATCGCCGAGTTTTAAGCGAAAAAAATAGCCTATGCTCCAGACATAGACTTTTCATGTCACTGCTTTACCTCGAAACAGTCCATGTGCGTTATTAGCAAACTAAAGTAAAGATCTGACTGCATGCATTACGCATGATTACAGTGGCGGGACCGTGTTGGGATTGAACCAAACTTCCATACTTTAATTGTCTTTGAATGGTAATATCATTTATCTGTCTCTATAGTAAACGAAGTTTTAATGAAATACAAGCTAACTCTCCATTAAATTAAAAACCTAGAGCAGAACACAATGCGCTGTCTACTCTAGGTTTTTAGATTATCAATCTTAGAATAATCCGAGTAAAATGAGGCTTAAAATCGCAATCGCTCCAGCTGGTGGATCAATATGTGATTTCGTTTG
>DAIOTD010000044.1:0-11452 GCA_036752205.1 Atopostipes sp. | reverse complement strand
CCTAATGTATCGACGTGTGCACTAAGTCCACGCGTAATAGTAGAGTCTTCGCCTTCAACTTTAACCATTAAGTTTCCTTTAGGCGTTGTTATTGTTTGGTACCCTATCTCTTCAATTGATTCTCTTAAAAAATCAATCGCATGTTTAGTATAACCGGTAGGACTATTAATCATAAGTAAGTCTTCTAAAAAATTTAGTGTATCTTCTTGTTTAAACATAAACGTCACATCTTCCTGTCAATTATTCATTCCACCTTAAAATATAGCATAATTTCCGTCCATTTCAAAAGAAGAACCTAAAAAAGCATCCATCAATTATTGAAGGATGCTCAATTTAATGTTACGACTGATATGAAACCGCGTTAAGATTGAAATACCGACAATTGATAGATTTGGTCACGTATTGCACGCAGCTCTTTGATTAGTTCTTCAAAAGAGTCATCTATAAGCTGGGTAGTCGATACAGATGAAATGGTGTAAACCAATTTCCTCTCTCGAAATACCGGTATGGCAATACTAGAGTAACCGTCACCTAATTCATCTCGTTCAATTGAAACATCGTTTTCCGCAACATTTTTTAATTGTGATTCTAAAGTCTCGCGGTCCGTAATGGTACCCTGTCCATATTTTTCCCAACGTGCTTCATCTAAAACTTTCTGTAAATGTTCCGTCTTTAAGTGTGCCAAAATAATCTTACCTGAAGCAGATGCTGTTAATGGGAAATCTGACTGATTATGAATGGTCAACATATAGCGTGATCGACTAGGACGTCTTTCAATCAATGTAGATATACTCAAGTTTTCGACACTATGAAAACGTGTTGACACAAAATATTGATCGGCAATCCGTTGTAAGTCACCTCGGATTGTGTCAATTATCTTCTCTGTGAAATCAAATTGAGCAATCTCTGCTTTATCAATAAATATTGAACCTAATCGGTATAGTCTGTCTTCTTCATCAAATGTTATATAATTATAATGCAACATCGTCTGAACTAATCCTCGAGTTGTATTAATATTTAAATCAACTTTTTCACTGATTTCATTTAGTGTTAGTTCTTTTTCATCTTCTGTAAAACAATCGATAATGGAGAATGCTCTCGATAAAGATTGAATAATTTTATAACTACTAGACATATTAAGACCTTCTTTTTATATTGATGTGATTAGCCTTGCCTTAGAGTTGCGTTTCCGCTTAAAAACTGAGTGCCTAGGCAGAATGTAAGTAGTACTGCGATAACGCTTAGTATAGTCAATCATAGCGGATGTTTGTAATCTGATCCAACAATGTCTTTTTGGTTAGCTCCTATTAGTATTGTACCTAAAGTTAGCGGTAAAATTAAGCCCTTTAATGAACCTGCTATAATTAATAACATAATCGGGGCGTCCCATCGCGATATTGAAAGCAGTTGCTACTGGGTTGATAGAATCCTCTGTATATGACTTTATATACATGACGCACCTCTAGTTAACTACATTAATAATAAAGCGACGACAATGTAATTATAAAGGTTTGCTATTAGAAATGTCAATTATTTTTGTATATATTATTAAAGAGATTAAAGATGTTATCTAAAAGATTAAATAAGTTGATTAAACGAAAAAACCTACTTCCTTTAAGGAAATAGGCTAACAATGATTATACGTATTTAATATATTCTTCTAACGCTTCTTCACCGAATATAACTTTCATAACATTTTCTTTATATGAAACAACATCTAATTTCATCGGAATATAACTATTTTTTGTTTTATGCGGATTATTGTCTGGGTCTACAATTGTTTGGCCGATTGCAGCTGTTTGATCAATTACACAATGAGTATTAGAATGCCAGGTTTCTGTATAAATATCCGGCACAATATAGCCTACAATTGCTGTTAAATCATGCATCACAGCCCCAAGTATACGCTGCATTTCCCAATAGTTAGCTATATAGCCATCTAGCATCTTGTTAATCAATGATCCGAGTTCAGGATCAATCAATTTCATAAACGTTAGGTCATTCATATCTAATACAGCTTGATGAGTGAGATCTAGTCCAATCATGTGGATAGGTAGATACTTACCTAATTCAAAAACCTTATTCACTGCGTGAGGATCAAACCAATAATTAAACTCTGCAACGGGTGTCCGGTTACCGCGCTGAACTCCTCCACCCATACTATGAATAGACTTTACCTTTTTCATTGTTTCCATATCTTGATCAATACAATATGCGATATTAGTCAAAGGCCCTAATGTGATAATATCAATTTCACCTGGATATTTTTTCACGGAATCTAAGATAAATGTTGTCGCATCGTTATCCGAAATAAGGGTAGAGTTTTTTTCGAGTTGCGCACTACCTAAACCATCCGTTCCATGAATGACTTCTTTAGAATAATCTAGTGCCATGTTAAATGTCGAATCCACTTCTTCTGAATAGTTTGAATCTGATCCCTTATATACTTTAATATCTGAGTTAAAATAATTTAAGATCCTTGTGACATTGTCCGTAGTATTTTGGAGTCCTTTATTCCCACCAACCGATGTAAACCCTAAAATCTCTATGTCCGGATGTTTCAGCGCATATATAATAGCCAATGCATCATCAATACCGGGATCTGTGTCAATGATTACTTTACTTCTCATTAGATTTTCCTTTCACAAAAAGAGTCTGTCAAACCAAATAAACTATTTTTAAAAATTAATTGAAAGCCGTTATTTCTTTACCATTAAAAATTTTTTCAGCATTACTAACTAAGTACTCTCTATACTCTTTACCATACAGTTCATCCAATACAGTAAAGGCAGCCTGGATGTTAAAAGGTCGCTCAGTCACATTATGTGCATCCGAAGCAATCGTATGGATTAAATTTTCCTCAATCATTTCAAGTGCTGTCTGGCGAATTTCTTCAGAGTACCCACCTATTATAGAAGTTGCTGTAACCTGTGAAACACAGCCCATTTCAATAAATTCTCTTAAGTATGAAGGATTATCAATAAATGGACGCTGACGCTCTGGGTGCGCAATAACAGGCGTAATACCTGCATCAATCATTTGTTGCAAATAATCGTGTGCAAATGAAGGCATTTCACTCCAAGAAAATTCAACTAGATAGTATTTTCCTGTTTCATCCAAAGGCAAGTATTGATTTGAAAATAAGTGTTCAATAAACTCCTCATTCATTCGAATTTCCTGACTAGCGGAAACGGTTAACGGGATACCTGCTTCATTAATGGCGTCTTCAACCTTCTTCTTTAATTGCAAAACATCATCTTTTCTATTCTCAACCCAATAGCGATTATGATGGGGTGTTAATACGGTATGACGAATCCCTTCACTTACGGCTTCATTTGCAAGCCTTAGTGTTTCTTCAATTGAGTCAGCTCCGTCATCTACGTTTGGAATTAAATGTGTGTGTATATCAATCAATAAAATAATCTCCTTTAATATTCTTAGTGCTCTATAATGGTTAAGTTAGCAAATTCATCCGTTATTAGCAACTATCTGCTATTCTATAAACGATCTTCTTCGTCAATAAATTGTGTCTGCTTAAATAAATAGACTAACATAGCAATTAACGCAATAACTTGAATTCCAAACATTGTAATTAAGTTAAATCGAATAAAACCAAAAATCATAGCTAAAATGGTTGGGATGGCAATTAAATTAAGGACCAAGTTAACAGATTCTCTGTAGGTGATAATCGAAGACATAGTGAAATCCTGCATTGATTTCAATAAGTATGCATAGACAAAAATAACAAACGCATTAAACAATAATATAAAACCATAAATAACTAAAATGAGCGAAACGATTATACCACTACCATTCGTTATCGTATACGCTTCACTCAGTTCCTCAATAATTTGTTCTTTGTTTTTTCCTTTAAAAGAGGTTGTTGTTAAGTAAGGAACAATTCTAGGCTCTTCTGAATCATCTCGAACGACAAACTGTTTTTTTTCAAATCCTAAGAAGTTAATGGCATCTTCATAATCATTCGTGTTGATTTTTGAATGAATCACTATCGTACCTTGATCTGCCTCTACTTTAAATGAATTCTGGTTAGTCATCTCCCCATTGTTTAGATCAATTTGTTGAATTTCAGATATGACCTCTTCGTCAATCATGTCGACGATTTCTGGATAAAAATCATAAAATGAAAAGCTTTCAACTTTTTGATAATGAGTATAAACGGGCGCGGTCATTAGAAATGTAATGAATGTAAAAACCACAGCTATTTGGGACCACTTTAACTGATGACGATTCTGAAAAGCAGTAATTGGGTTTCGAATACTTTTTAAATAATTAAACGGATATGTATTAAAATTCACGTTATTCTCCTTAAACGATTAATGATTGTTACATTATAACACGAAAAAATCCCACACTCACTTGAATGTGGGATTTCAACTTTCTAAATTATCCTTTAACTGCACCTGCAGTTATACCTTTAATAATATACTTCTGACTCGATAGGTAGAACAACACTACCGGTATAATAGATAGTACAAGTAAGGCCATCAATGCACCATAATCCGTATTACCATATGATCCTTGTAAATATTGTATCGCAATAGGGATCGTTTTATATTCAGTTCCAAGAACTAGATACGGTAACAGAAAGTCATTCCAAATCCACATAGCATTTAATATCGCAACTGTAATGGTTGTCGGTTTTAAAATCGGTAAAATGATTTGGAAGAATGTTTGAATCGGACTGGCTCCATCAATTAGTGCAGCTTCTTCTATCTCAAGAGGAATAGATTTTACAAATCCTGAGAAAATGAAGATTGAAAGTCCTGACCCAAATCCTAAGTAAATAATGATAATGCCAAATGGATTATCTAAGTTCATCTGGTTTGAAACCCATGTTAAAGTAAACATTACCATTTGAAAAGGTACTACCATAGAGAATACAAATAGATAGTATAAAAAGTTGTTAACTTTTGTTTTGACTCTTGTTATAAACCAAGCAGCCATTGATGTAAACAATACGATTACACTTACTGAAGCAACTGTAATCCATGCAGATGAACCAAATGCACTCCAAAAGCCAACAATGTCAATTCCACGAGAATAGTTATCTAACCCTACAAAAGTAGTCGCATTTGGTAATGAGAATAAATCTTCTGATATATACAATTTACCCTTGAAAGAGTTAATCAGTATCAAAAATATAGGTGCTAGAAAAATAATGCCAACTAAAATCAAAATAATATAAGTTAATATTTTTGTCTTTTTATTCTGTTTCATTAATTTTCTACCTCCTTGTTTCTAGAGAAGTAGACTTGTGTTAAGCCGATTAATCCTACAATGATAGAGAATATAACAGCTTTAGCTTGGCCAACGCCTTCCCATCCGTTTCTACCGTAGAATGTTTTATAAATATTTAAAGCTAACATTGACGTTTGTTCGGCAGGCGCACCATTTGTTAACGCTAAGTTTTGGTCGAACAATTTAAATGAATTCGACATCGTTAAAAATAATGTAATGGTTGCGGCTGGACGAACTAGTGGTATGGTAATATTTTTTAAGATGTCCATACTACTTGCCCCATCAATACGAGCGGATTCAAAGATTTCTTCTGGTATATTTTGAATCCCTGAGATATAAAGGATCATCATATATCCAATTAACTGCCAGTTCATCATAATGATGAGACCCCAGAATCCAAAATCTGGATTGAACGTTATGGTCACACCAAAATTGTATAAAATCGAGTTAATAATGGCTAACCAAACATAACCTAATACAATTCCACCTATCATATTTGGCATAAAGTAGGTTGTTCTGAATAAGTTAGTGCCCTTTAGTCCTTTTGTCAAAAGTAAAGCCAATAAGAAAGCGAATGTGTTGATAGTAATGACGGATATTATAGTAAATTTAACCGTAAACCACATTGCATCAACAAATGCCGGATCTTCAAACGCTCTTACGTAGTTTTGAAAACCTACAAATACTGCATCCGTAACTGTTCTAAAAGATGTAAAAGATAAATAAATTCCTAATCCAAAAGGTATTAAGAATACTAATGTAAAGACAATCAATGCTGGTCCCACAAAAAACGGGAAGTATTTTTTCATTGATTTTGTCATATTAATCACTCCAGTCTAAGCCTTTTCCAAATTATCATAAAATAATTCCTCTCTTAGTTCATCCTCATAACTAATCTAAATATCTGTCATGGTAAAGGAGTAAGATAAAGATTCACCAAAAGAGGAAGTACTCGAACACATCATGATGTGATTCGCATGAGTGAAAGTCTAAATGACTTCCATAATGAGATAAGTCTTCTAGGATATTCTCGAAGAAGACTTATCTTAAAATTATATTAATATTTGTAGATGATTATTCAGCCATTTCAGATTCGCGAGCCCATGAATCAACAACTGTCTCTTCTACTTGCTCCCAGTCTGCTTGACCTTGAGCATATAATAGTAATTGGTCACCAAAGTCATTCTTGAATTGCTCACTTGGGAATACTGTAAACATCCAAGGAACACTTGAAGTCGCATCGTTATTCATTGAAGCTATAACCGATTTAGCTAGCGGGTCACCAGGTAATTCATCCTCTTCAAATGTGTTGAATGTAGGGATGAATCCAAATTCGTTAATTACAAAATCTTTACCTTTTTCAGATGAATACATCCATTCGATAAAGTCTAATGACGCTTCGATATCTGCTTCAGAAGCTTGACTATTAACCGCTAAGAAGTTCTCTGTACCGATTGCTAAACCGTTTCCTTCTTCCCCATCAACACCTGTATAAATTGGTAAGAAACGAATATCTTCTTCATTTACAACGTTACCTTCAGTTTCAGCAATTTGTCCCCAACCCCAGTTACCGTTTTGAACCATTGCTGACTGGCCTAATGCTAATTCAGTCATTGAATCTGTAGTTGTCTTAGCTCCTAATAAACCTGGTTCAGTCGTTGAGTTGTTGACATATAAGTCAAAGATATTTTTAAAGTTTTCGCCATAAGTAAACTCTAAATCTGCTAATGTATCAACATTCTTGTCGTTAAACTCATAGTAAACTGGGTAGTTTGCTAAGTGAGTTTGCCATCTCCATTGCTCCCCTGAAGCTAAAGATGTCGATGAGAACACGCCGTCAATACCTAATTCATCTTTTATTGATTGCATATCTTCTACTACTTCTTTTAGCACATCAAAGTTATTAATGTCATCAACGGATGTATAAGATGTCGATTTACTATCTGATGCAAAATAATCTTCCATGATTGCATTGTTATAGATAATTCCGTAACCTTCTACAGTTACCGGTACACCATATAATCCATCATCATCACCAGTTATCGCTAAACCTGGGTCAAGTAACCAATCACCTAGTGACGTATCACTTAGGTCCATAGTATAGTCTTTCCAGTTGTTGTATCCAATAGGTCCATTAATAAAGAAGATTGTTGGCGGTGCTGACTTCGTAATTTCCGCTCTAAGTGTTTGCTCATAAGTACCACCAGCTGCAGTAGTCATCTTAACTTCTACACCAGTTTCATCTGTATATATTTTAGCAAGTTCTTCAATCTGATCAGCAATCTCTGGTTTGAAGTTTAGGTAATATACTGTCCCTTCTCCGTCAGCAGAATCTCCACCTGAACCACCCTCAGTATCGCTATCACCACCACACGCAACTAAGACTGCTGCAATTAATGTTGATGTAACCCCTAATGCTATTTTCTTCCAATTCTTCTTGCTCATTTATTTACTCCTCCTAAAAATATAATTTCAAAAACTAATTCATTTAAAACATTCCGAACGAAGTGCAACCGATTTCATGAACCACTATTAAATTACCTGAAAACGATTTATCACTCAACGAGATTATACCACTCGCAGAAAACGTTTTCAACAAAAAATGAATAACGAATTGTTTAAAAATATAACTAAATGTGTCAAAAAGGTAAACTTGTTGGTTTTATTATTAAAATTAGCGCTTTATTTACGATTTATATTGAAGTATTCTATATCTCTTGTATAATCAATAGTTGTTTACACAAACAAAGAGAATCATCTTAAATATACGGTATTTTAAAGAAATGAGGAACAATATACAATGATTTCAGTAAATAATGTTAGTCTACAATTCTCAGGTCGCAAACTATATGAAGATATCAATTTACAATTCAATCCTGGTAACTGTTATGGCGTTATCGGAGCAAACGGTGCAGGAAAATCTACTTTTTTAAAAATATTATCAGGTGAATTAACGCCTACAACTGGTGAAATATTCACTGAACCAAATAAACGAATCGCTACTTTAAGCCAGGATCACTTCGGATTTGAAGATTATAAAGTACTTGATACCGTAATTATGGGGCATAAAGAGTTATATGATGTCCGTAATGAGAAAGATGCTATCTATATGAAAGCAGAATTTTCTGAGGAAGACGGTGTGCGTGCAGGCGAACTAGAAGCTCGATTCGCTGAATTAAATGGATGGGAAGCAGATTCTGAAGCGGCTCAGCTGTTATACGGTCTAGGTATCTCAGAAGATTTACACGATAAAAACATGAGTGAATTACTCGAACGTGATAAAGTTCGTGTCCTACTCGCTCAAGCTTTATTCGGTGAACCAGATGTTCTTCTACTAGATGAGCCTACAAACGGGTTAGATGACTCAACTATTAACTGGTTAAGTGAATTTATTTTCAACTTCCCTAATACTGTTATCGTTGTATCCCATGACCGTTACTTCTTAAACACGGTCTGTACTCACATATGTGATGTCGACTTTGGTAAAATCCAGTTATTCGTAGGAAACTATGACTTCTGGAAAGAGTCTTCGGAGCTAGCCTCAAAATTAATGAATGATCAAAATGCTAAAAAAGAAGAGAAAGTTAAAGAATTACAAGACTTTATTGCACGTTTTTCTGCGAACAAATCTAAATCTAAACAAGCAACATCTCGTAAAAAAATGCTGGATAAGATTGACATTGATGACATTCGTCCTTCAAGCCGTAAGTATCCATTTGTTGGTTTCCAACCTGAACGTGAAATGGGGAATGACTTACTGATTGTTAAAAACCTATCGAAAACAATTGATGGTGAAAAAGTATTAGATAATATCAGTTTTAATTTAAATCCATATGATAAAGTAGCTTTCTTAAGTCGTAATGACTTAGCAACTACAACTCTTTATAAAATCTTAATGGGAGAAATGGAACCAGATTCGGGTACATTTAAATGGGGAGTTACAACTTCTCAAAGCTACCTTCCTCGTGATTCAAACCACGAATTTAGCAATGGTGACCTCTCAATTCTTGATTGGTTAAGACAGTATACAATTAACTCTGAACAAGAAGATAACACATTCTTACGTAGTTTCTTAGGTCGTATGCTATTTTCAGGAGAAGAAGTTAACAAAAAAGTTAATGTTTTATCCGGTGGTGAAAAAGTTCGTTGTATGTTATCAAAAATGATGTTATCTAACGCGAACGTTGTTTTAATGGATGATCCAACAAATCACTTAGATCTTGAGTCGATTTCAAGTTTAAACGAAGGGTTAATTTCTTTTAAAGGGGCAGTACTCTTTACATCTCATGACCGTGAGTTTATCCAAACGATTGCAAATCGTATTATTCACGTTTCAGCTAATGGTGTAGTGGATCGTTTAGATACAACATATGAAGAATATTTAGAAAATGCTGATGTACAAGCACGTGTAGACGCATTATACGATTAATATTGAAAGCAGCTTCCAATTAATGGGAGCTGCTTTTTTGTATCATCAGCTAATTTTTTGCATTAAAAAAGCAGTAACCAAATGCAGTTACTGCTTTTAAAAAATCTGTATTGCTATATATTATTTAATGACTAAATGTGTCGCCTCTTTTTTTAGCTAACTGTCCTGTTAAAATAGGTGCTAAGATAGATGTTACCATCACACCTGTTAAAATTATTGCAGTAGCTGAAGTTACGTAAGGTTGTAACTCAGGAAGTGCTGCTGCGACTGCTGCGGGAGTGGCTGTTGAAACACCTGCTATCGTAGATAGTCCAATTGCAGAATACCCTTCTCCTTTAAGTACACGCGTTTCAAAGTAGAATGTTACAGGTAAAGTTACAGCTATGAAAAATAGTGTCATTAATATTCCAGGAACTCCTGATTTGATTGCTTCAATAAAGTTCATTCCTTGACCAAGTGTCCAACCTAATAGCATTAATAAAGCCGGCATTGTTTTAGAGAAAATTTCAGTAAATCCTGGATCAATATTTCCTAAAGCCATACCTAAGAATAATGGAACAAATACAGAAA
Source organism: Atopostipes sp. (assembly GCA_036752205.1). Lineage (GTDB taxonomy): Bacteria > Bacillota > Bacilli > Lactobacillales > Carnobacteriaceae_A > Atopostipes. Next base: position 1,194 of record DAIOTD010000044.1, on the reverse strand, counting down.
CAACAGGCCACCAATTGACGCCAGCTAAACCACCTGATATATAAACACTCATTACAATTAATGGAATAATTGGTAAGGCTACAATACCTGCAAATGGATAAATCCCCGCATCACGTTCACGACCAAATGCATTTAAAATAGCAACGTAGACTGCTGGGTTCGTCGAAATAATAGTCGCTACAAAAGCGAAACCTGTAATCCCCCAAATACCTTCCATACCAAAAATAGCTAAGAAACCAAATGCTAAAATAAGTGATAGGATAACTTTAACTAATATGATACTCCCTTGATACTTGATTAAATCTTTTAAATCATTCAATTTAATCGTTGTACCTGAAGCAAAACACAACATTCCTATTACAAAACCAGAACCGTCAGCTGATAGGAACGATTCCGTTACACTACCAATTCTGAAAAGATCCGGGAAGAATGTGAATAAGACCATCGACACGACTAATGGAACAATAAAATTCCCAGCCGGAATTTTATTCATAAATTTTATAATCATTTAATATGACTCCTTCTATTTTTTAATAACTGATTACACAATAATCAATATAATTTCAGTCTAGCTTATAAATGCCTCTAAATCAATAGATTATCGAATGATTACGTTATCATAACTCTTCCATAAGTTGGGAATATTTTACATCTATGATGCATCCCTATTTTCACAAAATTTCGATAGCTTTAAGCTACTCAAAACTAATTAGCAATAATAACACTATCTTCCCCATCATGTTCTGTTAAATTAACTTTTACTCTTTCGGTCTTCGCTGTTGGAATGTTCTTACCGATAATATCTGCGCGAATGGGTAACTCACGATGTCCACGATCAATAAGGGCTACAAGCGAAATTTTACTGGCGCGTCCAGTATCCATAACTGCGTCCATGGCTGCCCTTATCGTTCGACCTGTATACAAGACATCGTCTACTAAAAAGACATGCTTGCCTGTGAAGTCAACATCATTTGTTGAAATTGCAGGTTGCTTGTCCTCATTAGCAGATGCTAAGACTACATCATCACGATAATGACTAATATCCAATGAGATGAACGGAACATCTATCCCCTCTAATTCTTTTAACCGATTTGTGATACGGTTGCCTAAATATTCACCTCTTGTCTTAATCCCAACTATTATGATATCTTCAAGACCTTTATTACGCTCAATAATTTCATATGTCATACGTGT
>DAIOTD010000043.1:0-11560 GCA_036752205.1 Atopostipes sp. | reverse complement strand
TCAAGGATGCGAGATTCACCTTGCATCCTCCATTGGTCATTCCAAGGATGCGAGACCAGTATTTTTAGTGGAATACACAAAAAAGCAATGTTCATCAGTCTGAACATTGCTTTTCACGTTTTATTATCTTGTTCCACCGCCGGAGCCGCCGCCAAATGAGCCGCCGCCTCCACCACCGAATGATCCGCCACCGCCACCGCCGAAGCTTGATGAGGTGGACGAAGTGTTCGCACTGGTTTGAGTGGATTGAATGGATCGAGCAAAATGATTCATCATAATAATTGTTGATGGATTATAGGTCATCTGCTGTTCAAATTGCGGATTTGCAATCTTTAGTTGCTCGTAAACTTCTTCCGCAATGCCCATATAAGCTGCCCATACCATGAGCTCTTGCCATAGTTGAACATGGGATACTTCTCGTTCGCCAACTAATGAAAAATCTTTTAGATAGTTTTTAAAGGCGACAATATTATCTCCTAATTGTTGTCCTTCTGGCGTAATCGACGTATAGGTCTGGTTAAACAAACCTAGTACTTTTTCAGATTGTTTGGTTAAATAACCTTTATTTTCTAAAACTTGTTTCGATTTACTCGGTATAGAGTCTGTCCATCTGTTAAAACTCGAAATATTTCTTTTCACATATTTGTTAAATTCGCTTTCAGATAGTATGTTATCGCTACCTGCTGCAGCAAGAACCATATTCCATAACTCTTGTTCTTGATTATTCGTCGGTTCTGGATACTCATTATTAATTCTTAAAGCGAGCGAATCTTTTTTGAAAATCCAACCCGTTTCTTCGACTTGATCGATTAAACGTCCTTCTGAAACCCATTTTAAAATAAAAGCCGAAACCCAATCCGATACTTCTGAATTGGTTAAATAAGTCGTTTCAATAAAATGGTCCTCATACGGAACTTCTCGATAATATTCATCTGTTACAGTCGTTTTAAATGTTGACTTTTTACGTTTTGAACGACTATTTTGGGATGCGAATCCAAAGAATATTAATAGTGGGAACAGGAGTCTCACAAATCCCATTAACACGGACATCAAACTTCGGACACTAAATCCGCCTTCATCGATATTCCCATCTAAGAAGTCTTGATAGTCGTAACCATCTAAAGTTGCGCCATCCATCGCTTGTTCGATTAACTCATCACTCGTACTGTCGCTTTGGTGAGCCGTATTAAAAGGCGCTCCTTCAAATATACCCAGCAAAACAATATAATCACTTTGACTAAAATTTTCACCTGTCGTCATCGTTAAGGCTTCAGACGTAATTTCAGATTGACCACCTTCATGGCCAAAAGCCCACAAACGAGTTTCTGGATTCACAAATTCAAAGTTGTTTGCAGCTCGAACTTGAATATCGACTTTCTCAATCGGATCCATGTCAGAGTTGATAAACTGCCAATAAAAAGCTTGATGATTATCTTCTAGATTTGTTATAAAATTCGATAATTCGTATTCCATGGTAAACTCACGACGACCATACTCACCTAAACCAAAAGCTAGTTCCAGTTCAGACCCAGTATCATAAACGCCATATTTACCCGCCTTTTCTTCAAAGGATGCGTTTATATCCCAGTCTCCAATATCTTGTAGAGGTTCACCATTTTCATCATAAACTGTAAAATTGAGTAATTCTGCATCTCCCATACTCCCTAAAGAAATATAATGTTCGGTGCCCTCCTCAGCATGAAAGACGCGATGGTCTCTTATGATGACCGAACCATTATCCTGAATAGTAGCTGTGATTTGAATCGATTCAATGTCATTCGCCTCAACCTTCGTTGGTAAAACAAAAGATAAAATGAGGAGCATAATGGTTAAAATCGTCCCAAATCTACTTAGCCATTTTTTATTCAGCATACTCTCGCCTTTCTACCATTGAGGCATTTCTGCTTTAGATTCAGTTTGTTGGAAATATTCTTTCGTACTGAATCCAAATATACCAGCAACAATTGAGGAAGGGAATTGTTGTACTAGGCGGTTATATTTTAAAACGGTATCGTTAAATACCATACGTGCTTGACGAACATTGTTCTCATATTTATCCACGTTATTCATGGTTGACATAAATACTTGATCGGCCTTTAAGTTTGGATAGTTTTCAACGACCACGTTAATGCGTCCCATAGCTTGCTCAAATAGTGCATCATCTTTTTCGATTTCACTCGGATCCGATGAACGGTTAACCGGCGAGCGCATCTCCGTGATACCAGTTAGTGTCTCTGCTTCATGAGCTGCATATTGTTTGGTTGCATCGATTAAGTTCTTCAGAGCGTCCCATCTTGATTCAACTTGAGTGGCAACATTCCCCATCGAGTTACGCACAAATTCACGTGATGAAATGAGTCGGTTATAGACTGAAATTCCCCATAAAATAATAAGTACTCCAACAATTAATAAAATAACGCCAATTCCAATACCTAAACCTGAAATTAGATTCATCAAAATCATCCTTTCTATATATATTGCTTATTGTATAACTTTATATTACTCCTAAATTTATAAAATGTCGTATGATAAGCGAAAAAATACATAAATTAATATTTTGATTCGTAAAATGAAGCAGAAATAGTTGAATTGGACAAAATATAGAATTTTTGTCCAGTTCAGATGAAACACTGGACAAAGTTTGACAAAATTGTCCAGGTGCGACCACAACAGTGGACAAAATCACACTATTTTGTCCACTTTAAAAGTCAAACTGGACAAAAACTTGAAGCGCTGTCCAGTTCAGTTCAAACTCTGGACAAAGATTAAGAACTTTGTCCAGTCTCCATCTTAGCTCAATACCCTTCAGTCCATTTCGCCCCTGCGAAATGTTCCTTATTGATCTTTAGGATGAATTTGCACCCGCAAATTTTCCGTCTATCCTTTAATGGCCATTTCGCCTGTGCGAAATGTTCCTTTGAAGCGAATGAAAAGCGTACGAGTCCCCTCGTACGCTTCACTTGCTTATTTATTTTTGCGTTTTTCCGCATACTCGCGTTGTGCTTGAGCGGCTTCTGGATTATGTGTTAAGACTGGTCGACGTGATGCTGTTACTTCATCTAGTCTGCGTACCGACGTTCGATGTGGTGCATTGGCTACTATTTCAGGATTACTTTCGACTTCTTTCGCAATCTTGATAAAGGCATCCGCTGTATAGTCTAAGTCTGCTTTCGACTCGGTTTCTGTTGGTTCAATCATCAAGCATTCTTCGATAATTAGCGGGAAATAAGTCGTGGGTGCATGCACGCCGTAATCTAAGAGACGCTTACCGATATCTTTCGCATTCGCTCCTTGTTTGACTTGTCGATTCGCGCTCACCACAAACTCGTGTTTTGAATACTGGTCTGAGTAAGGCGTGTCGTAGTAATCTTGGATGCGTGCTTTCAAGTAGTTTGCGTTTAAAACGGCATCTTCAGACGCGCGACGCAAACCGTCTGGCCCCATTGCTCGAATATAAGAATACGCTCGTACATTTACACCAAAGTTTCCAAAGTTCCCTTTTACTCGACCAATTGATTGTGGATAATCACGGTTTAACATAAATCGTTCGTTCTCTTTTTCCACACGTGGTACCGGTAAGAAAGGCTCTAAGTGTGCCTTCACACCGATAGGACCGGAACCCGGACCGCCTCCGCCATGAGGTCCTGTAAATGTTTTATGCAGATTCGTATGCACGACATCGAATCCCATAATTCCTGGGTTCGTAATACCTAAGTTGGCGTTTGAGTTTGCCCCATCATAATAAAGCAATCCACCTGCATCATGGATAATTTCCACAATTTCTAAAATATCTTTTTCGAATAAGCCAACTGTATTTGGATTCGTCAACATAATGCCAGCTGTATCGTCTCCAACAGCTGCTTTCAAGCCTTCAATATCCACTGTCCCATCTTGATTCGATGGAATTTCGATGGTGTCATAACCCGTTACGGCTGCGGTAGCTGGGTTTGTTCCATGAGCAGAGTCTGGGATTAGGATTTTCGTTCGTTGTTCGCCTTCACCATTCGCTTCATGATAAGCTTTGATCACTAAAATCCCTGCTAACTCACCATGCGCACCTGCGGCTGGTTGAAGGGATACAGCATCCATTCCTAAAATTTCAGCCAAGTCATTTTGTAAGTTGTACATTAACTCTAATGCACCCTGAGCTGTATTTGGATCCTGAAGCGGATGAATATTCGCAAAACCATCTAAGTTCGCAATATCTTCATTGACTTTCGGATTGTATTTCATGGTACAAGAACCGAGTGGATAAGGTCCCGATTCGATTCCAAAGTTTTTATTTGATAATTGCGTATAGTGTCTTAACAATTGGAGTTCAGAAACTTCTGGTAATTCAGCCGGTTCTTTTCGTATTAAGTGGTCTGGCAAATCGGCTGTTAAATCATATTCTTCGATTTCACTCGTTGGCAAATCATAAGCTGAATGCCCTACTTGTGACGCTTCGAATATTAACGCATTATAATCATGTAACATCTATTTTGCCACCTCCACTAACGCATCCACAAAGGCATCCATTTCACCTTTAGTACGCTTTTCTGTCGCACAAATCAGCATAACATGTTCCGTCCCATATACTGACGAAGCATCGTAGCCACCAATAAACCCTTTTTCAAACAACGATTCATTGACTGCTGAAATGGGGTGGTCTAATTTCACAAGGAATTCATTAAAGTAAGGCGACTGGTTCACTAATTCGAACCCTTTTTCTTGAAGTTGCTTCCCTAAATAATGTGCGTTGGTAATATTTCTTTGTGCTAAATCCTGAATGCCTTGTTTCCCATAAGCCGTCATCGCAATCGCTGAAGCCAGTGTGAATAAGGCTTGATTCGAACTGTAATTACTGGTCGCTTTTTCACGGCGAATATGTTGTTCACGGGTCGTCAACGATAAAACAAATCCGCGCTTACCTTCTACATCCGCTGTTTGTCCGACAATTCGCGAAGGTAACTTACGCATTAAATCGTTCGTCACGGCTAAATATCCTGCATGCGGGCCACCAAAAGACATCGCGATTCCAAATGGTTGCATATCCCCTACCACAATATCGGCTCCTAATGTTCCAGGACTTTCTAGTTTTCCAAGCGCAAGAGGGTTTGAAGAAACGATTAATAAGGCTTTCGAATCGGCCATGATTTCTTTCATCTCTTTTAAATCTTCTATGGAACCAAAGAAGTTTGGATACTGAACGACAACCGCAGCTGTTTCAGCATCTAACTTCTCTTTCAGTTCCTCAAGATTTGTCACATCATCCGCTAAGCCTATTTCTTCGACTTGGTACTCCATACCGTCTGAATACGTATGAAGCACTTCAATTCCTTGAGGATGGACTGCTTTAGAAACCAGTATTTTATTTGTTTTACGTACTTTTCCTATCGCTAAGTTCGCTGCTTCTGCGAGCGCGTTGAAGCCGTCATACATGCCACTGTTAGTGACATCCATTCCTGTTAATTCACAAATCATCGTCTGCCATTCGAATAAAGCTTGAAGGCCACCTTGTGAAATTTCAGGCTGATACGGTACATAAGCTGTTAAAAATTCTTGGCGTGAAATGATGTGATTCACTACTGCTGGAATATGGTGATCATAAACGCCTGCCCCTAAAAAGTAAGGGAGTTCAGATGCTGTTGTATTTTTTGAAGCCAGTTCGCGTGCATGCTTCAATAACTCATATTCACTTAGTGATGCGGGTAAGTCCATCGGTTCATCTAAACGCACATTTTCTGGAATATCTGAAAATAAATCCATGATATCTTTAGCGCCAATGACTGCTAACATATCTTGTCTATCTTGTTCTGTATTAGGTAAATATCGAAACTTTTTCATGAGATCGTCCTCTCAAAATAGTTATTTTATTATAGTAAAAGGGCCCTCATGGTGTTTCGGTTCACACAATTCATGAGAGCTCCCTCTAACATTTCACGAAGGAAAAGATCTTACTCTTCGATTAATGTGTCATATTCTTCTTTTGATAATAAACCAGTTGTATCCACATCGCCGTCTGTTTCTAGCTCAACGAACCAACCTTCGCCTGTCGCGTCGTCGTTCACAAGCTCTGGTTCGTCTTCCAGTGCTTCGTTCACTGCAGTTATCGTTCCTGTTAGCGGTGAAAGAATTTCCGATACCGACTTAACCGATTCAACTGTGCCTAACTCGTCGCCGGCTTCAAGGTCGTCGCCTACTTCTGGCAACTCGACATAAACAATGTCGCCTAATTGGTCTTGTGCATATTCAGTAATTCCAATACGGACTTTATTGTCCTCAATGATTTCTATCCAATCGTGATCTTCTGTGTAAAATGTTTTTGTCATAATTAACACACTCCTTATTCTAATCTATTTTCGTCGTAACCAATCTTTTTTAACGATTTCAGCTGGGACAAGTTTCTTTCGGACTTCGATAAAAACTTCATCTCCAATTTTTGCATCCGTGTTATCGATTAATACATAACCGAGTGCTTTTTTAAAGGTCGGGCTCATCGTACCTGACGTGACCGTACCAATTTCATCGCCGTTGGCATTTCTGACAACCATTCCTGGTCGAGCGATGCCTCGGTCTTTCAACTCAAAACCTCGTGAAATTCGTTTTGTTTTCTTAGCTTTATGTTCTTCTAAAGCAGCTTTCCCTGGATAATCTTGTTCTTTTTGAGCGCCTGTTTTGACGGTGAAACCAATACCACCCTCAAATGGATTGATGTCTTCTGACAGATCGTTTCCATATAAAGGCATACCCGCTTCAAGTCGCAAGGTGTCTCGAGCACCTAAAGCACATTCTAACATACCGAATTCTTCACCAGCTTCTAACAGTTTTTTCCATAATAAAAGTTGGTGGTCGAAAGGCACATATAATTCGAATCCTGTTTCACCCGTATAGCCTGTTCGTGAAATGGCTACGCCCTCAATCTCCGCGACGCTTTGATTCGGTAAGTATGCGTAGTTTGAAATGCTCCCTAAGTCTGCATCTGTCAGTTTTTCTAATACAGCTTCTGACTTTGGACCTTGAATAGCAATTAAACCATATTCATCGGATAGGTCTTCAATTTTGACTCGGTTATCTACGTTATGCTTCTTAAACCAATTCAATATCTTTTCAGTATTCGCCGCATTTGGTGTGAATAAGAATGAATCTTCTGCTTCTTTATAGAAAATAACATCATCCAGAATGCCACCTTTTTCATTGGTAATGGCGGTATACATCGCTTCTTGATTCGCTAATTTCGTCGCATCGTTTGTGATGATACCATTCACAAATTCGAAAGCATGTTCTCCGGAGATTCTAATTTCACCCATATGGGCACAGTCAAATAACCCCACTCGTTCGCGTACAGCTTCATGTTCATCCGCTAACTTTGTGATTTGGATCGGTAAAGCCCAGCCACCGAAGTCAGTTAGCTTCAAACCTTGTTCCAAGTAATAGTCATATAACGGTGTCTTTTTCAATCCTTTTTCATCTACTTTAGGCACGTTATCCGTCCTTTCAATCGTCATTTTTCTTATAAAATAACTGACGTTTTTGTTAGCTCAATCATATCATATTTTAAATCTTTCGTTCAATTTTCCTCTCGCTTGCATTTCAGTCGCTTTAATCACTTGCGCCGCTAAAACAGATGTCGTAACCGAACCGACGCCTCCTGGAACCGGTGAAATGGCAGCTACTTTATCAAAGACAGCGTCATATTGGACATCTCCCATAATTTTTCCGTCTTTGTAACCAAAACCTACATCTAAAACAATCGCACCTTCTTTTACATAAGTTTCATCGATTAAGCCAAGGGCACCCGTTGCTGAAATCACAATATCCGCTTGTTTCGTGTATTTCCGAGTATCTTTTGTATGAATATGCAAATTCGAAACCGTTGCGCCTTCATTTGAAAGCATCAATGATAAAGGTTTCCCCACAATTGGACTACTACCAATAACCACCACATCTTTTCCGATGAGAGCCACTTCATAATAAGCCAACATTTCAAGAACAGCTTGTGGAGTATTTGGGAGAAGCGCCATCCGGTTGTCCTCTAAAATATAGCCTAAGTTTAATGGATGAATGCCATCCACATCTTTTTTTGGGTTTAAGTAAGAAGAAATATCTTGGCGTGAAATGCCTTCCGGTAATGGTTGCATAATGATAACCCCATGGATCAAGTCATCGTTATTTAATTTCTCAATCATTGTGATGACATCATCTTCCGTACAGCTTTCATCCATCGTGACTGTTTCAACCGCAATCGTCGCATCTTTCATCGCTCGTATCGCGTTTCGTTCATAACTCTTTGAAGCTTGATCCTCTCCCACTCGTAAAATAGCTAACTTTGGATGAATCCCTTTTTCTCTTAATGTTTCTGCATCTTTTCGGGCTTGATGTCGCAAGGACTGCCCCACTTCTTTTCCATCTAAAATCTTCGTCATTTTGTATCCCCTAACCTGAACCTGTAACTGTTCTTCTATTATAAATAATATTTTATTGCTTCGCACCTTTCTAGGTACTTTTGTGTAATAAAAACATAGAAAAAGTGCTAATGACTCTTACCGAGTAAAAGTCACTAACACTGATTTGTTTTATTTATTAGCTTCTAATTCTTTATGCCATTCTAAGACTTCTTTTAAATATTGACCGGTATAACTTTCCTTTACTTCTGCGATTTCTTCTGGTGTACCGGTCGCGACAATCGTTCCGCCGCCATCTCCACCTTCGGGACCAATATCGATAATGTGGTCGGCCGTTTTAATCACATCTAAGTTATGCTCAATAACAAGAACTGTGTTTCCACCTTCGACTAGGCGATTTAAAACAACTAGCAATTTTGCGATATCATGTGTATGCAAGCCAGTTGTCGGCTCGTCTAGAATATAGAAGTTATTTCCACGAGATATTTTCTGTAATTCACTCGCTAGTTTCATACGTTGTGCTTCTCCACCCGATAGTGTGGTCGATGATTGACCCAGGCGAATATAGCCTAACCCAACATCCTGAATCGTTTGTAATTTACGCACAATTTTTGGAATATTTTCAAAGTATTCAATCGCTTCGTTGACCGTCATATCTAAAACATCCGCAATCGATTGGCCTTTGTATTTCACTTCGAGCGTTTCTGAGTTGTATCGTTTTCCATGACAAACTTCACATGGGATGTAAACGTCTGGTAGAAAGTGCATTTCAATTTTCTTAATTCCGTCACCACGACACGCTTCACAACGTCCACCTTTGACGTTGAAACTGAAACGTCCTTTTTTATATCCACGCATACGTGCTTCGTTTGTTTGTGCAAACAATTCACGAACATCATCAAAGACGCCTGTATAAGTGGCCGGGTTACTTCTTGGTGTTCGTCCGATTGGGCTTTGGTCGATATTAATGACTTTTTCAAGCGATTCATAACCTGAAATACTATCATGTAGACCCGCTTTTTCCGTTGAACGACCGACTTTACGAGCCAGTGCCATTTTCAACACGCGGTTCACAAGTGATGATTTTCCAGAACCTGAAACCCCAGTAACCACGGTAAATCGTTCTAATGGGAATTCAGCATCTACATTTTTTAGATTGTTTTCGCGTGCACCTTTGACGACGACGCTACCTAAATCTTCTGTACGACGCTCAGTCGGCACATTAATCATTTTTTTACCAGATAGATATTGACCTGTAATAGAATTTTTATTTTTAGCCACTTGTTTTGGTGTTCCGGCCGCTATAATCTGTCCGCCAAGTTCACCTGCACCTGGACCGATATCAATCAGGTAGTCCGACTCCATCATCGTTTCAGCATCATGTTCCACGACAATTAACGTATTACCTAAATCGCGCATCGCTTTAAGTGAATTAATTAGACGCCCATTATCTCGTTGGTGTAAACCAATCGATGGCTCATCTAATACATACATGACTCCAGTTAAATTGGAGCCAATTTGCGTGGCTAAACGAATCCGTTGAGCCTCTCCACCGGATAAAGTTCCTGCTTGTCGACTCAATGTTAAATATTGTAATCCAACGTTTTGTAGGAAACTCAAACGATCGATGATTTCTTTTCGGATCGGGGCTGCAATCATATTATTACTTTCAGAAAGGTTCAGTGTTTCAAAGAAATGAAGCGCGTCTCCTACTGAAAATTCACTCACATCCGCGATATCTTGACCGCTCACTTTCACACTTAACGCTTCACGGTTTAGACGCTTCCCATCACAAACTGGACAAGGAAGTTCAGTCATATAGTCACCCATCACTCGACGAGTATAGTCGCTTGATGTTGTGTTGTAGCGTCGTTCAATATTATTCATAACTCCTTCAAAGACAATCTTCGAGTCACGTACTTTTCCAAAGTTATTTTTATATTTGAAACGGAATTCTTTCGAACCCGATCCGTATAGAACCAAGTCGCGATCTTTTTTCGTTAATTCATTAAATGGGGTATTCATATCCACCTTGAAATGTTTCATCGCTTGACGCAACATTTCAGGATAGTATTCCGAACTGATGGGTTGCCAAGGAAGTATAGCGCCATCTTCGAGCGACAATGTTGGATCCGGAATCACTAAATCGATATCAACAATTAATTTTCGGCCTAACCCATCACACTCTGAACAAGCTCCAAATGGGGCATTGAATGAGAACAGACGCGGCTCTAAGGCTGGAATCGAGAATCCACAAACTGGACAAGCATGGTGCTCACTAAAAGGCATGATTTCGCCATCCATTAAGTCAATATTTACATAACCCTCCGCAGCTTCCAAAGCGGTTTCTAAGGAATCAATTAATCGAGAGCGGATGCCTTCTTTAATAACAAGGCGGTCAATCACCACTTCAATATCATGGTTTTGATTTTTATTCAATTCAATTTCTTCACCGACATCATACATTTCACCATCGATGCGAACTCGTACGTATCCATCACTCTGAATCTTTTCAAGAACTTTCTTATGCTGTCCTTTTCGTCCACGGACAATTGGTGCCAACACTTGAATTCGTTGACGGTCTGGTAATTCGAGAATCTTTTCTGCCATTTGGTCCACTGACTGGCTAGTAATTTCTGTCCCATCATTTGGACAAATCGGTGTCCCAGCTCGTGCATACAGTAAACGTAAATAATCATTAATTTCAGTCGTTGTTCCGACCGTTGAACGCGGATTATTACTCGTTGTTCGTTGATCAATTGAAATCGATGGACTTAATCCTTCAATACTATCGACATCCGGCTTATCCATTTGACCTAAAAATTGACGTGCAAATGCTGAAAGTGACTCAACATAACGTCTTTGTCCTTCAGCATATAATGTATCAAATGCTAATGAACTTTTTCCTGATCCAGATAATCCCGTGATGACCACAAACTGATCGCGTGGAATTTCAACATCAATATCTTTTAAATTATGAGTTCGTGCGCCATGTACGACTATTTTATCCTTTGCCACTAACATCATATCCTTTTTTAATTTGATTTTTCATTCAAGTAAATTCTACCTTCCTATTATAACAAGAAGTTTAAATAAAATACAGAAAATATGTTCGGTATATAGCAGAATATTTGGCAGTTGTTCTTCCGTAATACGGTCAGCCTTTTTATTCGTCA
>DAIOTD010000042.1:0-11564 GCA_036752205.1 Atopostipes sp. | reverse complement strand
TGGTTTAAATTCTGTAGCTGCGTAGTATAAGACATCCGCTAATACTAATCTTCCCTCAGCATCGGTATTTAATACTTCAACGGTCGTACCTTTCAATGTATTGATAATATCGCCATTTTTGAAAGCTTCTCCTGAAATTAGATTTTCTGTAGCTCCTATTACAGCAATTACGTTTTTTTGCACATCATTGGCTGCAAGAGCTTGAACGGTTCCAATCATCGCAGCTGCACCAGCCATATCTGTCATCATCGTAGCCATACCACGGGCAGTCTTTAATGCATACCCACCACTGTCATAAGTCACTCCTTTACCAACCAATGAAATAACTGGCTCATCGGGCCCTAGCGGCATATATTTAAGCACAATCATACGGGGTTCTTTGCTTGAACCTTGTGAAACAGCTAAAATGGCTTCTGCACCTAATTCTTGTAACGCAGCTTTATCAAATATTTCTACTTCAACAGCTGTGTCTTGGAATGTCTCGTTAACTTTATCTGCTAAAGTTTCAGGATATAAGTCATTTGCGGGAGTATTGACTAAATCACGTGTTAAATCGATTCCTTTTAAGACATTCCACGTACTCTTTACTACTTCATCCGCATTCTCTAAATCTGATATGAAGCTAATATTCGATAATATAGCGTCTTTTTTCTTCGATTTATATTCTTGGAAGTTATATGAAGCTTGTAAAACACCTTCCACAGAAGCTTCTAAGGCTAGTACTTCTGAAATATCACCGAATGTAAAACCATTAAAACTTGCTTCGCTAATCTTATTAGCTTCGAGTATTTGAGCGGCTTTATGTGCTACTTTTACATAATGATCACGCGTAATATATTCAGCTTTACCTAAACCCACTACTAGAATATTGTCTGATTTTGGTCCTAAATGTGTGAAGACTTCGTTTAACTGACCTTTATATGAGAAAGTCTCTTGGGCATATGTACGAACATCCTCACTTAAAAAGTTTAAATCGTCACCTGAAGGGACAAAATGTACTGAAACGTCATATTTCTTACCAATTGTTAACTTCATGTATCTGCTCCTTAATTAAAATTTAATTAGATTAATTATAGCAAATACTCATAAGATTTACTAGGGAAGTCATATAGGCTTGTTATTGTTTCAAGAAGTATAATCAACTCAGTCAGTTTAGAAGTAACCTAGAGGATAATTTAACTTAACCATATTATATTTATGAATCTCTGGTAAAATGATAATAAGTAAATGTGAAGGAGTCTTAAAATGTCAGAAAGAAAGTACGATCAACAGCAAGATAAAGAATTGAATATAAAAACAACTGGTTTAATTGAATGGCCTCACGGTGTGAATATGGATTATTTACGAACTGAATCCTCATCATATGCTGATTTAGATAATTTAATTGAAGAATATGAACCATTAGAAAATAGTCACCTGGTTGATTTTGGGAGTGGAAAAGGGCGTATTGTTTTTTATATAAATCACCGTTTTGGTATGCCAGCAACAGGTATTGAAGTAAATGGTGTAGCCTTTTCACACTTAATGCAAAATTATGCAGACTATACAACGAAGTTTCCAAGTCGTAAAGGAGATATTCGTCTACAGGAAGTCAAAGCAGAAGAATACAGCATTAGACCGGAAGATAATGTGTTTTATTTCTTTAACCCTTTTATGATTAATATTTTTGAGGAAGTTGTAAAAAATATTGAAGCATCTATTAAAGAATATCCAAGAGTCGTCGATATTATTTTGTATTATCCATCTATTGGTTTTGGTTATTTCATGGATCATGAGACAAACTTTGAAAGGGTACAAAAAATCAAAAATATAAAATATAGATTTAATAACCGCGAATGTTTCGATATATTTCGCTATTATCCTGAATAAATGTTCACTTTTTACGAAATGTGTTAGACGAACAGTACGCAAAAGTGTATACTAGCTAGTGGATATTGATTAATATTGAAGGTAAGGAGAAAGTAAATGTCGACTTTACGTAAGTTTATAGTATTAATTGTTGCCCTATTATTAGCAGCATTTGGAATTGGGTTACAAATTGTCGCTTCAATTGGATTAGCGCCTTTTGACGCATTTAACCAAGCTATTGCAAACGCGTTCACACTACGTGTTGGGGATGTCGTTTCAATTATGCAAATTATGTTTGTAGGTTTCCAAATTATTGTCTTGAGAAAAGACACGACGTGGAAATTATTTTTACAAGTACTGGTAGGCGCACTATTAGGACAATTCATTAACTTAGTTTTAGCGGATGTATTTTTGGGACAAGTTGTTTTAGAAAGTTACTTTATGCGCGTTCTATTCTTAGTAGTTGGATCTTTATGGACACCGATTTTTATTGGCTCGATTATGATCCTTGACTTAGTGACTATGCCAGTTGAAAGTTTTGCAATGATAGTCTCGAAAAAAACAAATAAATTATTTGGTCAAGTGAGACAATATGTTGATATTGTATTCTTAATCCTAGCTTTGATCATTCCATTAATCTCCAAAGATCCCTTTACGATTCGTGAGGGTACAATTATATCTGCTTTAACATTTGGACCATTATTAAATCTATATATGCCAATTATTGAACAATTTTTTATTAAATGGAATATTATAGATAAACCAATTTAAATAAATAGATCATGAGAGGTTTCCGTAAGGAGACCTTTTTTATTTCGACAACGGATTACTTTTGCTAATAAGCAAAATATTCATTAGTATAAAAAGACAGAATGAATAGTAGGGGATGCATAATCAATGGATAGAAAAGTTGATTTAAAACTTTTATGGAAATTATTCTTATCAACTCTTTATTTGAGTGCCTTTACCTTTGGTGGAGGCTATGTAATTGTTACATTAATGAAGTCAAAATTTGTAGATGAATATAAATGGATCACTGAAAAGGAAATGTTAAATATTACTGCTATTGCACAGTCGGCACCTGGAGCTATTGCGGTTAATGCAGCGATAGTAGTGGGTTTTCGATTGGCTGGTTTTATTGGTGTATTAGTCGCTGTACTAGGAACAATCATCCCACCATTTATCATTATTTCGTTAATTTCATTATTTTATGAAGTATTTAGACAAAATCAAATGATTACATTGTTATTAGCAGGCATGGAGGCTGGAGTAGCAGCTGTTGTAGTCGCTGTTTCAGTTGAAATGGCCCTTGGAGTCGTAAAGGACAAAGATACCATCCTAACGATTATGATGGTTGTCGCTTTTATAGCAAATGCTGTATTTAACGTAAGTGTTATTATCATTATTTTAATCAGTGTACTTATGGGGATTGCCTTACACTTATTGTTTCAGAAAGGAGAGGTAACTGAATGATTTATTTAAAATTATTTTGGAGTTTTGTTCAAATAGGAGCTTTTAGTTTTGGTGGGGGCTATGCAGCTTTACCTTTGATACAAAATATTGTCGTTGAGAATAACGGCTGGTTATCCGTTACCGAATTTACAGATCTTATTACAATTTCACAAATGACTCCTGGTCCTATCGCCATTAACTCAGCTACGTTTGTAGGTCTGCAAATAGCGGGGACAGGTGGTGCAATTGCCGCAACAATTGGTAACATCACTCCATCCTTTCTACTTGTAACATTTATTGCGTGGCTCTATACAAAATATAACTCGCTAGATATCTTGCAAAATGTTTTAAAAGCTTTACGACCTGCAGTAGTGGCTATGATTTCAACTGCAGGCTTAAGCTTATTAATAACGGCACTTTGGGGAAATGATGCGATAACCATTTCAGGAACAAGTATTTCTGCTGTCATATTATTCGTTTTATCACTTGTTTTATTAATGAAATTTAAAAAGAGTCCTATTTTAGTCATGGTGTCAGCAGGAATCTTGAATGTCATTTGGCATTTTATAAGTAATGCGTTTTGACATAATAGGTAAGAAGAAATGATTTTAATATAGTTGAATAATTCTATGAAAATAATGTGAGTACTTAAGAATGATATCATCAAATTGTAATGAAATTTTTCAATTAAAAATGATATAATGAAGTTTAGATGTTTTGTAGGAGGACTCTGAATGATACACATGGATAATGATTATACGCATGGAGCGCATCCGTCTATCTTTGAAAGGTTACTTGAAACAAATGACGAAGCGACTTCAGGATATGGTACGGATCGATTTACTGAGAATGCGGTTCGTTTGATTAAGAAAGCAACTGGTCGAGAAGACATAGCGGTTCATCTTTTATCGGGTGGCACACAAACAAATATTGTAGCAATCACAGCTTCATTAAGACCTTACCAAGGTGTTGTTACTGCTGACACTGGACATATTAATAGTTTAGAAGCCGGTGCGATTGAAGCAGTGGGGCACCGTATGCTACCAATCCCGAGTGAAGACGGCAAAATCTATGCGGCAGAAGTAGAAAAATTAACTGAAGCGTATTGGAACGATAAAAGTAACTATCATAAAGTGCAGCCAGGAATGGTTTATATCTCAAACCCTACTGAAACAGGAACAATTTATACTAAAAAAGAATTAACAGACCTGAGAAAAGTATGCGATGACAACAATATGATTCTGTTCATGGACGGCGCACGTCTAGGGTATGGTTTAGTGGCTGAGACGAATGATTTATCACTAGCAGATATTACTGAATTATGTGATATTTATTATTTTGGCGGAACAAAAGTCGGTGCAATGTTTGGTGAAGCGTTGATTATCAGGAATGAAGAGCTACATCATGGAATAAAAACAATTATTAAGCAAAAAGGTGGATTGCTCGCTAAAGGTCGGGCATTAGGTATACAGTTTGAGGTTTTATTTAAGGACGATCTTTATTTGGAATTATCTAAACATGCGGTAAATCAAGCCATGCAATTAAAAAAAGCCTTTCTGGATAAGGGAATTGACTTACGTTACGAAGCGTATACGAATCAATTATTCCCGATTCTTCATGATGAACAACTGGAAGAGCTAGAGAAGAAATATATTGTTTTAAGGCAAGAATCAGTAGGTGAACACCATCGAGTAGTTCGTATTTGCACAAATTGGGCTACGGATGTTAAAGTGATTGATCAAATGATTGAAGACATTCAAAAACTACCATAAAAATAAAAGCATCTCCAGAGAGGGATGCTTTTTGAATAGAAGGAGAGTCTTATGAAAATATTAGTGACTGGGTTTGACCCTTTTGGAAAAGATACCATTAATCCATCGATAATGGTTGTTAATCAGTTACCAGATCGTATGAATAATACTGAAATTATCAAGTTAGAGATACCCACAAAATTTGGCGAGAGTGCGAAGATTGTTCAAGAAGCAATCGTCAAAGAGCAACCAGATTATGTTTTGCATATTGGCCAAGCAGGTGGACGTAGTGAGATTACTCCAGAACGTGTAGCGATTAATATTAACGATGCATCTCTTAAAGATAATGCTGGAAATCAACCGATCGATCAGCCAATAGTATTAAATGGTGAAGCAGCCTATTTTAGTACTTTACCCGTAAAAGCAATGGTTCAGTATATGAAAAAAGAGGGGATTAATGCTTCTGTGTCTAATACAGCCGGTACATTTGTTTGTAACCATTTGATGTATCAAACGCTACATTTTACAAGTAATCAATACCCGCATATTAAAGCCGGTTTTATCCATATCCCTTTTATAGAAGAACAGGTTACTACTCGACCTGGTAAACCTTTTATGAACCTATCTGAGATTGTAGAAGGTATAATGTTAGCTATCCAAGCAATGATTGACTTTGATAATAAAGAAGACTTATTAGAAATTGGTGGCAAAACACATTAAAGTACAATACTTATTAATTGTAATGATTCTAAATAACTGATATAGTTATCTTAATAGGAATTACTACAAATAAGGAGGAAGTTTTCATATGGCAAGTACAGAAGTAAAAGACTTTTTGAATAAACAGGTTGCGACATTAGGTGTTTTATACTATCGACTCCATCAATTTCATTGGTATGTAATGGGACCGCATTTCTTCACATTACATGAAAAGTTTGAAGAGTTATATGATGAAACAACAGCGAACTTAGATGAAGTAGCAGAACGATTATTAGCTATTGGTGGCCAGCCATATTCTACATTGTCAGAGTATCTTGAGCATTCAGTCATTGAAGAAAATACTGAAGATAAAAACTTAACAGCTGAAGAAATGGTCCAGGCAGTTATCGATGACTTTGAAACAATCCGTACATCATTACAAGAAGGTATTGAATTAACGGACGAACATGGTGACTATCCATCAAATGACTTATTAATAGTGATGAAAGAAGGCATTGATAAACATCTTTGGATGTTACGTGCTTTCTTAGGTAAAGAGACAGAAGCATAATTTAAAATAGAGACAGAAATATAAAATCCCCTAACTTCATTTGAGGTTAGGGGATTTTGGTATGTTATTAATTGTTTGATGGATTTTCAAAAGAAGGGTATAGATGGTTCACTTCTGATAGTTCAGTTAAGAAATCATATACCGCTTGCGATGTAAATGCATCTAGTAATGCTTGAGTGGCATCTGTATCTTGGTTTTCATCACGAACAACGACTGTTAAGGCAAATAAGTCATTCTCTTCGCTCTCTAAGAATAAAGCGTCATCTGGCGTTAGACCTGCACTCGCAATATAAGTTGGTAAGTTAAATACTAACTCAACACCATCTTCATATGCAGCCGTTAAATTCAGTAAGTCAATTGATGTAAATTCAAAGTCATGTGGATTTGATGTTATATCTTGTAAAGTGACGTCTATTGGAGCTACTTCCGAATCTAATTCGATTAAACCTTGCTCTGCTAATACTAACAATGCACGTGTTTCATTTGATTTATCACTTGGGATAGCAATTTCAGCACCGTCTTGAATTTCAGCAATTGAATTGTAAACAGGTGAATAGAATCCAACAATCGGATCGTAGATTGTTTGAATCGCTACTAAATTACCGTCGTTCGCATCATTATATTGTTCCATAAACGGCTCATGTTGTGCAAAACTTGCGTATGCCTCTTTATGTTGTACAGCTTCGTTATACTGAACGTTATCGCTCACTTCCATAATTTCAATTGTATAAGGTTCAGCGATATTTTCAGCTGCGATTTCAACAATATCCGTCATTGGCGGCATTGTCGATGCAACAACTATTGTAGTTGGTTCTGTACCTTCAGCACCATCTTCAACAGCATTACCTTCATCGCCACCATTACCACAAGCTGCTAAAATTAATGCCGTTCCTAATGTTAATAATCCTTTTACTTTTTTACGAAACATATTTTATTTCCTCCTGAATTTTATTTCTTATCTAATTTATGAGCTAATTTTAAGCCTGCCCATTGAAAGACTTGTACGAAAATTATAATAATAACTATCGCTGTAAACATGATATCCGTCTCATAGCGATGGTATCCATAGCGTATAGCGAAGTCTCCAATTCCACCTCCGCCTATAGCTCCCATAATCGTTGAATAGGAGATAAAGCTTACAAAGGCCGTTGTAAAACCAATAATTAAAGAACTTCTTGCTTCGACATATAGAAATTTGAAGACATACTGTCGCGTTGTTGCTCCAAAAGCTTGTGCAGTTTCTGTGATTTCTTTTGGTAAATCAAGCAAAGATTGCTCTACGAAGCGCGCATATAAAGCAATTGCAATAACCATCATTGGAAAAGATGCGGCAATTGGATCACCGGTTGCTCGTCCGTATGTTGCACGAATTAAGGGCTGCATGACGATAACGAGTAAGAGAAATGGGAAAGAGCGAACAATGTTTACAAAAATATTCATGACAGTATTCCAAAACTTGTTTTCTAATGGACGATTTTTGCTTGTTAAGAAGATAAATGTTCCTAATGGTAAACCTACTAATATCGCTGCTAAAGTTGAAAATAGCATCATAATCCCTGTTTCTTGCATGCTTTCTATCATAGCTGGCGCATATTCCATCACTCGCTCAGCATATAATTGTAAAGACTCAATCATATCCCAATACCTCCTTAGCTAATTCGTAATATGAATTAGTGGATTGAATGGTATCAAGCTCGTTTGAAAGTTCGAATACGTCTACTAAATGACCCTTTTCTAAAATAGCCACACGATCACACAAATTTTTGACAACATCAAGCTCATGAGTAACAATTAAGATTGTGATATCAAAGGTTTCAACTACTCGATTGAGTAGATCAACTATTTCTCTTTTTGTGATTTCATCAAGTGCAGAAGTAGGTTCATCACAGAGCAATATTTTCGGTCGAGATATTAATCCGCGAGCTATTCCGACTCGCTGTTTTTGTCCACCGGATAACTCACTCGGATAACTATTCCGCTTGTCCTCTAAACCAACAAACTTTAAAATTTGATCGATATCAAGCGCATCATTATAATTGTGCAGCTGAAGAGGAAGCAAGATGTTTTCTTCTACTGTCTTATTTCCAAGCAAATTAAATTGTTGAAAGATCATTCCGATTTGTTTCTTAAATAATCGAAGGTCTCGACTATTGAGGCTAGCCACATTCGTGCCGTTTACAATAACTGAGCCATCACTCGGCGTTTCAAGTGCATTAATAAATCTTAGTAGTGTAGATTTCCCTGCGCCACTTTCGCCTATAATGCCAAATATTTCATTCTGGTTAATGGATAATGAAATATCTTTAATGGCTTCTGTATGTCCATCTTTACTAGCAAAACTTTTAGAGACATTTTTTAGTTCAATCATCGATTCATCTATTCCTTTCTTCTTAAGATGGCTGCCAGTAAAAAGCCAAGAGTAAGTATATAAGTAACGGATTGAAATAAGCAAAATTCTGTTTTAGAAACAAACTATTTATAACATTTTATGGATTTTATTCTTTTAGAATGTTGATAGAACAACGTTCTTTAATAACTATTTTCACAAACTAACGAACAATATTGTATTTATGCATTGTTTTTACTCGCTAACAATCGGTTCATTAGACTTGAAATCGTTTTAAAGAGTATGATAGAAGTGAATAAAAGTAGAAGGAGAATTACAGATGGATATGTATATAGGTATCAGTAGTAAATTAATCACTGGAGCAATCGGAATATTTATATTACTTAGAATTATGGGAAAGAAGACGATGTCAGAACTAACACCATTCGATTTGATTTATATTCTCCTTTTAGGTGCCGTTGTTGAAGAAGCAATATACGATGACAAAGTGAATGTCTTACATGTTTTATTTGCAATTGTGCTTTGGGGACTTTTTGTATACGCCATTGAGAAAGCGCTGCAACATACCGATAAATTCTCTACCTTTATCGAGGGAGAACCAGCGATACTGATAGAAAAAGGGCGGCTGAATTTGAAAGAACTGGATGCTAACTTTTTCGATATTGAACAACTTCGATCGATGCTACGTCAAAATAACGTGTATTCAATTGCAGATGTTTATTATGCCATCTTAGAAGTAAATGGGAATTTAACTGTGATAACGAAAGATGAAGCAGTTGTACCTTCTGCCTTACTGATTGAATTCGGTACGATTCAGGAAAACACATTGAACTATATAATGAAAGATGAACTCTGGCTACGAACAGAATTATCTAAGCAAGGACATAATGACTTAAGTGAAATTGTTTATTGTGAATGGTTGGAGAGCTCAAAGGAACTTAAAATCGAAACATATGATAACACGATTCATAAGAAAATCTACATTGATGATTAATTCAATTTGAAACGAAATATTTGTAATCGCTGGCTAAATATGAGATATATGTATTAGTATATTTGTTTAAAGAAGGGAATTTTATACATGTCAAAAACATATACAACAGTAGACCAATTAATAGGAAAAACACCTCTTGTCAAACTACCAGAATCATTAGTACCAGAGAATTTCAACGGAAATATTTTATTAAAATTAGAATCATTAAACCCAGGTGGTTCTGTTAAAGACCGTATCGGTAAAGCGATGATCGATCGAGCTGAAGAAGAAGGTATTCTAAAAGAAGGCGGAACAATTGTAGAAGCATCTTCAGGAAATACAGGAATCGCATTAGCTCTTGTAGGAGCAGCTCGTGGTTACAAAGTTATCTTAACCATGCCAGAAACCATGTCTAAAGAGCGTCGTGCATTATTGAAAGCATATGGTGCAGAGCTTGTATTGACACCAGGAGATGTCGGTATCCCAGGTGCGATTAAAAAAGCTGAAGAAATTGCCAAAGATACTGAAGGTGCTTTTTTAGCAAGTCAATTTGAGAACACGGTGAACCCAGAAATTCACTACAAAACAACAGGTCCTGAAATTTGGGAAGACACAGACGGTAATGTCGATATCGTTGTATCCGGAATAGGAACAGGTGGAACGATTACGGGTGTAGGTAAATACCTAAAAGAGCAAAAAGAATCAGTTGAAATGGTTGCAGTGGAGCCTGCAGGATCACCATTACTTGCGAAAAATGAAACAGGAAAACATAGAATTCAAGGAATTGGTGCAGGTATTGTGCCAGCTGTTTTAGACCAAGATATTTATTCAGAGATTATTCTGTCGACGGATGATGACGCGATGAAGACATCACGAAAAGTGGCTACAGAAGGCGGTATCTTTGTAGGCGTCTCAGCAGGTGCAGCTTTATGGGCAGCTTTAGAAGTCGCTAAACGTCCAGAAAACAAGGATAAAACGATTGTTGCTGTATTACCAGATAATGGCGATCGTTATTTGACGTTTGAAGGTTTTATAGAATAAAAAGGAGTAGGTGAGTCTATGGAGGCAAATGAACCTATCTCAGCTTCAAGAAACTATTGTGGCGTGAATGGTAAAATTGAAATCTTTATTAACCGTATACGCTCATTACTGTATCCAAAGATATTTGGACCATCTGATTCAACAGGTGTGACTATACAGTCTCTTGAAATGAATGCAAGAAAAATATTAGAAGAAATCTTACCGTATTTTGTGAAGGATTCGGAAAAAAGAGAATCTATTATCCTAGAATTAAGAGATAGTTTACCTGAAATTCATAAAATATTGGATACAGATGTTCGGGCGGCTTATACAGGAGATCCCGCCGTTTACTCGTACGACGAAATTATGTTAGCTTATCCATCATTTAAAGCGATGACAATATTTAGAATTGCGAATAAACTGTATCAGTTAGAGGTACCAATCTTACCGCGGATGATGACCGAATATGCTCATACTCAAACTGGTATCGATATTCACCCTGGGGCGACAATTGGCGATCATTTCTTCATCGATCACGGTACAGGGGTCGTGATTGGCGAAACAGCTGTGATTGGTAATCATGTCAAAATCTATCAAGGGGTTACCATTGGCGCTAAAAGTTTTGAAACCGATGAAGATGGTAATATTATTAAAGGAATGAAGCGACATCCGAACATAGGAAATAATGTTGTGCTTTATTCTGGAGCGACTATATTGGGTGGGGATACAACAATTGGCGATAATTGTGTAATAGGCGGAAATGTTTGGTTAACTCAATCCGTAGAAGCCAATACAACCGTTCTCACAGCTAATAATGAGGTCAAAAAACTATAATTTAAAAAGTAAGTAATCAAACTAAAAAGAGAGCCACTCTGATTTTAAATCGGAATGGCTCTCTTTTAT
>DAIOTD010000041.1:9558-11693 GCA_036752205.1 Atopostipes sp. | reverse complement strand
TTCTAATTTTGTGAAAACATCTTTGTTATAACCTTTGATATCATTTTCGACTTGTAGAACGAGTAAGGGTTCATGTAGACTCATACGTAATAAGAACCAACCCATTCCGAACGGCTCTGAAACATCCACACGGATACCTTCATCGTTGTCCGCGTCTATTTCAAATCCGTTCGTTTCATTCACAAAGTTTGTCATTTCATCAATAACTTTCAGACCGTACGTCTCGTAATCTTCTACTTCAATAGCAAAACGAACTTCCTGCGTTTCTTCTGGTTGTTTTAAGGTAGAAATTAAATCACTTAATGTTTTTTTCTGTAGATTTAACTCTGGTAATAGCATTAAAATCTTAGCAACAACATATGCGCCATCATCGAGGAAATAGTTCTCACGGAAAGCCGCATGTCCACTCGTCTCAATCGCTAACGGTGTAGAGATACCTTCTTTATTCAAGTCAATCGCTTTGTTGATTACGTTACGGTAACCTGAGATATAACGGTATTGTTTTCCACCTAAATCGTTAATAAATGTTTTTAAATGTGTTGTCGTAGGTGAGTTCGTCACAATCGTTGCTCCGGGCTCATCTTCTAAAACAATGTGTGCTAAGACTGCAATTAAATTATTTCGATTAATGGCTTGTCCAGTATTATCGACTACTGCTGCACGGTCAACGTCTGTATCAAATATAATCCCTAAATCAGCATCATTTTTGAGTACTGACTTTTGGATACTTTCCATTGCTTCTTTATTGTCTGGGTTCGGAATGTGGTTCGGGAAATGCCCATCAGGATCTAGGAACTGGCTACCCGTTGTATCAGCACCCAACTCTTCTAACACTTTGCTTGCAAAGAATCCTCCTGCACCATTTCCAGCATCCAAGACAATTCGGAGACCTTCCAGAGGTTGCTTCATTTCAGATCCTTCTTGGATTTTACGGACCATATCTTTCGCATATAAATCAATTAAGTCGACGGTTTCTACTTCACCGATAGTCGTTGAAATCACTTCTGACTCACTATATTCAACAATCTTTTCCATGTCTTCGTGTTCAGCGCCACCTTCTTTTGTAAAGAATTTTAGGCCGTTATAGAAATATGGTAAATGACTGGCTGTAATCATAATTCCGGCATCTGCGTCAATCTCGGAAAACTGAGTAGCCATAAACATTGCTGGAGTGGTTGCTAAACCTGCATCTAAAACAGTGACACCCGCTTTTGTGAATGTATCTGTTAAGGCCTCTTTAAGTTTTGGACCAGTAATACGGCTGTCATATCCGATAGCTATACGGATTGGTGTACGTTTAATATTTTTATCGATTTTCAGTAGCTTCAAAAAACCAGAAGCGATTTTTCGTGCTTC
Organism: Atopostipes sp.; assembly: GCA_036752205.1. Classification (GTDB taxonomy): domain Bacteria; phylum Bacillota; class Bacilli; order Lactobacillales; family Carnobacteriaceae_A; genus Atopostipes. Next base: position 10,337 of record DAIOTD010000041.1, on the reverse strand, counting down.
CACTTCTGTTAGATTTGCTTCATGTTCCTCAGTTGTTACGGCAATACCACGAATATCTGAACCATTAATTAATGCTTTCAAATTCTCTTTTGACATATTTATAACCAACTTTCTCACTTTTAAAAATCTCTTTTTATTTGCTTTTCACTACTTATCTTAGCACGTTTTACGGCAATTATAAAAACTTTATCTAAAAATTGATGATTTATTCAGGATGAGCGATTTTCTTATCTTTTCCCTAAAATAAAAAAGCCTATTTTTCCATCAAAGTGTTTATACTTTCATCGTTAAATAGGCTTTTTATTCACTTATTTTTTGTAGTTAAAATCTGGGATGTTTTCCCATCGTTTTTTCAAAGCAATTGCTGTCGCTTTTGGTTTGCGACTACGCGTAAAGATTCCTTTGGTACTTCCTTTCATACTCTTCGCATCTTTTACTTGAGCAAAATCAGCGAAGTTCCAAATATACTCTCCTGCAAACATCTTATGCTGATCGAATATTTCATGGTATGTGTCTAAAAACTTAATTTGGAAGTCATCCGTCAACATCTCATCCGTGATATCAGCTTGTCTATCAGATGGATCCGGACCATATTCTGTCATTAGAATTGGTTTTTCAGGATAGCGATGCTCCCATTCCGTTAATTCACTAGAAAGATCTTTTGCTGCTTTTTCTAAATTCCCTGGGTTTTCTTTCCAACCATATGACCGATTTATCGATATCACATCAACTAGCTCAGATATATAATCCACTTCTGGTTCCACTTGTTCGGACATTAA
>DAIOTD010000041.1:0-9458 GCA_036752205.1 Atopostipes sp. | reverse complement strand
ACTGCTGGTGTTTCATTAATCACTAGGAAGCCTACACGATCCGCTAGTCGCATTAATTCTTCTGAATAAGGATACTGCGATGTACGGAACGAATTAGCACCCAATCCCTTCATCAGGTTGAAATCAATAATATTTACAGGCTCATTAGCCCCTTGAACACTGAAATCAGAGTTATCATATTTCCCAAATCCTTTAAAGTAAAATGGCTTTCTATTAATAAAGAATTGGCCATCTTTCACATCGACCGTTCGAACTCCAAAAGGCATTTCATAGACGTCAACGACTTGATCATCATTTAATACCTCAACTTTTAATTGGTACAAGTATGGGTCCAATGGTTCCCATAGTTCGACATCACGAATGAGCATTTGTTTATTTGAACCTTCAGTGATTGCTTTTTGATAGTTATTCTCATCAAAAATACTGATTCTTACATATTCATGTTCACCAATAACATCTACCGAACAGTTCAAAATACCAGTATCCCCTTCAAAATCAGTGACTAATGATATATCTTTAATATAAGTCCTTGGTGTTGTATAAATTCTAACCGGACGATGTAATCCGGAGTAGTGGTAAAAATCAATGTCTGATAATTTTTTCAGGGTATCTTTTTCAGCATCTGGTACAGTTTGTAATGCGAGTGGGAATATTTGGTTGTCCATTATATTGTTAATCGCTACAGTGACACGGTTCTTCCCTCGACGTAAATAGTCATTCATTTGAACTTCAAAAGGCAAAAAACCTCCTTTATGTTCAGTAACATGTTTGCCATTTATATAAATTTTGGCATAGTGTGCAGCAGCACCAAATCGTAACATTAAACGTTCATTCAACATATAATACGGGATAGTAAAGTCTTTTTCATACCATACCCAACCGTTATGATCTTGCAATTCTCGCGTAACCGTCAAGTCGTTATAGGATGATGGGACAATAATTTCCATTGTGTCTTTTAATGGCAATTCATACCATTTTTCATCAAACCCGTGTCCAAAATCGACTTTAAATTTCCATATGCCATTTAAATCAATCATACCTCGTGTTTCTGAGCTCACAGGATAAAGCATCGTTCTCCTCCAATACGCTGTATTCATTCGTTTTTATTCATCGTCAAATTATTTCGGCTTCTATTTGATAAAATATATGGTACCACAATAGAAAACCATTTCCAAAAACATTCCCCTAAGAGACCTCGGTCCTCTCAGTGTCTTCATTTCGTTATAAGTTAGTATTTTACTTTTAGTTACTGTGCCTTCTAATTATACTTAAACAACTTCATTTTGGCGCAACCGGTTGCACAACCTCTTAAAAAAATATTGCTTTCTTGATAACGTTACCACTATGATATAACGAAAATGACTAAACAGCAACTAATTTTAGTTTTAAATGTTTTTTACTTCCCATCATTTCAATAAAAAAATACCTACTTGTAGTTGCTCCAAAGTAGGTATCATTATCTAATTAATTTTGTTCATTAAACTCTTCATGTACTTGCGTTAAAACTTGTTCAAAAACTTCGACTGGTTGAGCGCCAGAAACGGCATATTTATTGTTGAAGACGAAGAAAGGTACGCCTTGTACGCCTACTTGTTGTGCTTCATAAATATCCATTACAACATCTTTATCGTATTCTTTTTCGTTTTCAACGATTTCTTTCGCACGATTTGCGTCTAATCCAAGTTCATCTAAGATACGTCCTAGAACATCTGAATCGCTAATTAGTTCGCCATTTAAAAAGAATGCCTCATACAATTTATTGAAGTATTCAACGCCCTTACCTTCTGCATCCGCATATTTAAATACACGGTGAGCTGGGAAAGTATCCGTTAATTTCATTTTCTCAAAATCATAATCGAGACCGGCATTTGCAGCCATCTCTGTTACTTGACTAAACATCTGATCGATCTGCTCTGGTGCAGCACCCTTACGTTCAACCATTGCTTCTTTATATGTTCGGCCGGGAACATATTTAGCACCTGGCTCTAATTGGAAACTCTTATATTCAATCTTTACATCATCCGCATGTGGGAATGACTCTAAGGCTTTATCTAGATGCGTAGCGCCAATAAAGCAAAAAGGGCACACAAAATCAGACCATATCGTAATTTGCATTCTTATTCTCCTCATTATTGTCTTTTGTTTTGTTTATTTCATCTGCAGGACCACAAATCCCTGTTTCAAAATCGCAGACTAAACCGCTTGATAATTCTATACCTTCTAATTTACTATTTCCTGAATTCAATGGTTCTAGTTGCACGAATTTTTTATCTGACAAAATTGTCACTTCCTTCTCATACACTCTATTAAATAGTATACATGTTCTAAGATTGTTTTTCATATATTTGGTTTGATTTCGAGATAACAAAGGATTTTACAGTTGAATCCATTATGATTTGAACTGAAATGCAGTATACTAGGATAAGAATGAAAGGAAGGTGATTCAATGAATTTTGACTTAACGAAGATGACCCAAGAAGACGCGATTAAAATTGGTTCCGATGATGCACCTTTAAAAATCATCGAGTACATTAACTTACGCTGTCCAGACTCTAAGGCTTACGAAGAAAAGGTTGCGCCTTTTGTTAATGATGCGATTAAAAATGGAGCCGTTCAAAGGATTTTAAAGCATTTCGATAAACAAACGATCTACTTAGAATTAGGCAATCTGCTGAATCAACATTTGGACTATTCGACTCCCAGTGAAACCTATCGTATCATCCAGAAATTATTTAAAGAACAAGATGATTGGGGTAACAAACGTTTAACGGATATACCGCATATAGCGACAGATTTTGGTCTGCAATTACAAGCTGACAACCGTGAGCAGGCGCACCGTGTGACGAATGAGATTGAAGCTGTAAATGTCGAACGTATACCCACAGTTTTTGTTGGTACAGAAGCTCTAGTTGAAACCATTTCATTAGAAGCTTTTAAAGAGGCTGTAGAAAAACAATTGAATATTTAAAAATAAAACGGATACGATACTGAGACTTCAGCATTGTATCCGTCTTTTTATTTGATAATTTCTTTTACTCGGCCAACTTTGCCATCTTCTAACTTTACTTTTATACCGTGTGGGTGAGTCGCTGAGTTAGTCAAGATTCGAGCAACCACACCTTCAGTTAACTTTCCAGATCGTTGGTCCTGTTTTTGGACAACTTTTACAGTTTGTCCTATCTGGATTTGACTCCTTGTATTTCCACTCATATTAGCCTCTTTCTGAAATATTATAGTGTAGCGATATGTTTTTTAACTAATGGACCGACTAAGACGTCATAATCATCCGTTATCATAATCGGACGTTTCACTAGCATACCATCCGTCGCCAATAAAGCATACTGTTCTTCCTCTGTCATCTCACTTAGTTTATCTTTGAGGTTGAGTTCCCGGTAGATTATACCACTTGTGTTGAAGAATTTCTTTAAGGGTAAACCAGATTGTTGATGCCATTTTTTTATTTCAGCTGCCGTCGGGTTGTCTTCCTTAATGTCTCGCTTCGAAAAAGAAACCTCTTTTGTCATTAATTCTTTTTCTAACCCTTTACAGGTTGAACAGTTTGAGTAACAAATAAATAACATCCTTATTCGCTCCTTTTATAATCCATTAAAGTAAAAACCTCAGTCTATTCCACTGAGGTTGAATTGTGTGATATTATGCTGAATATTCTTGATGTAACCCATTAATGTACTTTGTAATATTTTCATCGTAATCTGGATAATCGAAATCAAGTTTGTCAGCCACTTCTTTAGAAACTTCTCTAAAGAGCTCTTGAACTAAAAATAGAGCTTGCCATAAGTCTTCATAGGATCCCATTTCATAGGTTTTTATGATACGGTCCCATAGTTCTTTACTCACTCTTTGCTCTAAGAAGCGTTGTGACTTACCGACACTTTTACTGAAATCTGTTTCTATTCCAACAACCCAAGATATCATCCGATATAATTCCGTTCGTAATGTCTGATTTAAGTAGTCCGTCGCATATAAAAACTCCTTACGACATAACCCCTTTGCAACATAGGTCGATATCCACCAAAACTCATTACAACAGTCATCGAAATGCCTAGGTGTCGGTAGATTCACTAAATAACTATGATTAGAAGGTACGGGGAAATCTGCCACTAAATCATGTTTATCATAAAGAACTTTGATTAACGATTCACTCAAAAGATACAAATCTAATTCGTGCTCGGGGATGATTTTTAAATCCATCCGAATACCGTCTTCAAATAGCATTAAAAATGAATACCAATTCCCAAATTGTTGTTCAAATAATGTCATGTCTTCTGGTTTTTGCATAAAAATACGCGATCCAAATCGATTTAACCATTCTTCCTCTTGAACAAATGGTTGGACATCTGATACCACATACGTAATATCATAATCTTGTAATGCATCTTTTTTAATCTCCGGATGTACTCTTGAACCTTCCATTCCCACGACTTTAATCGCTTCGTGTTCTTTGGCAAAAGTTAAAATAATATCCAGCATCTCTTTTTCCGTTCGCATGGTCTCCTCCAAATAACGTATTCCTCATTTTCTGAGATTTAATTACATTAGGACATGAACCTATTATAACACAATTCCAATTCAGTTTTTCTCATTTAATAGTCGTCTAAAGCTCGACATCTAGTAATAAGGGGGTATGATCTTGTCTTGTCCCCGAATCAATCATAATGGACTGCTTCACTTTGTCTGCGGCACGATTACTGATTAAGAAGTAGTCAATCCTCCAACCTGAGTTATTGACTTTACTTGTTTTAGCACGTTGATTCCACCAAGTATATTCACCTTCTACATCGCCATGTAAATAACGAAATGTATCCGTAAAACCTTCATCTAGTAATTTCGTAAAACCTTCACGCTCTTCATCCGTGAAGCCTGCAGAAAGATGGTTACGATCGGGATTCGCTAAGTCAATTTCTCGATGAGCTACGTTAAAGTCACCTGTTGCAATAACCACTTTCTCTTGGTCTAAACTTTTCAGGTAATCACGATATTTTTCATCCCATAATTGACGCTCTGGTAGGCGAACCAGTTTAGATCCCGCATTTGGTGTATAAACTTGTGTCACATAGCAGTCCTCAAACTCCAGTGTAATCATACGCCCTTCTGAATCCATCGTGTCTGGTGCCCCAATCTCTGGGAATGTCACAGTCGGAGTTAACGTGTTTTTATATAAAAACATGGTTCCGGCATAACTTTTTCGAGCTGGTTCTTCCGACAAACGATAAACCATTTCATAATCAGCTAAATTTTCCGTAAGGATTTCTATGTGTTTTTGAGAGGGACCTGTTCGTGGTAATTTCGTTTCTTGAATCGCTATGATATCTGCATCATATTCTACAATTGTATTTAAGACTTCTCGTGACAGTAGCGCTCGTGCTGAATCGCTAGTTAGCGCTGCGTTTAACGAATCAATATTCCATGAAATAATTCGCATCTTCATTTCTCCTTCATTCTCTTAATCATTTTCTTCTTTACAATTCTAACACTAAAATATATATACACGAACTATTTCAATTTGTTGTTGGGATTTTTCACAATTCATATTACTCTATATAACACTCTTTTTATGCTATTCTTTTTTATAAAGGAGCTGAAGTAAATGGACACAAAGAAAAAAATAGGTCTAAATGCAATATTTTTTATTCTCACACTTGTCGTTAACACTTTAGGTGGTTTAGGAATTATTAATGATATGTCTCAAAGTGATGTCTCGGATAAATATTTCACTCTGATTACACCCGCAGGCTTTACTTTTAGTATATGGTCGGTTATCTATGGATTAATAGCTGTATCATTAGTGGTCTCTTATTTAAGAAGAGAAACGGATTATTATCAAAAGGCTCTCGATAAAATTACACCGCTCTTTATTTCAATAAGCGTGTTAAATATGGCTTGGATTGTCCTTTTTTCTTATGAACTAGTAGAATTATCGACTTTATTTATCTTCGCTTACACTATCGTCTTGTCTCTTATTTGTAAACAACTATTAGCAATAAATGATGGGAAACACTTCTTGCTCCCATTAACCTTTGGATTAAATACCGGATGGTTAATGATTGCAACGGTCGTAAACGTGGCTTCATCGCTTGTTAAATTAGAATGGAATGGATTTGGACTTTCCGATGATTTATGGGGAATGATTATTTTACTTGTTGCTATTTTGATTGTTATTTTCGTAACTACTCAAACGCAGAATGCTGCCATACCACTACCAATTGCTTGGGCTTATTTCGGAATTCATCAAAGCTTGGCCACGGAGCATCCCGGTGATTATGGCATCTTACAATTGATTGCTATTATAGGCCTTGTCGTTTTAATTGGAGTAGCAGCTATTCAGCTTTATAAAAATGAATATTTTATTCTTCCTAAAACGCCAAATGATTCAAATCGATTAACCACTAAATAACTACACAAAATGCGAGGCAGCTACCCTAAGATTGCTGCCTCGCATTTTTATTTTCTATTCTTTATTTGAATAAATTAAATAGGTCACCTAATAGACCATTGTCTTTGTCTTTCGTCGTTGCCGAATTGTCGCCTGTTAGATTATCGAATAAGTCACCTAATAAACCTCGATTTGGTGAATCTTCTTTATTCATTTGACGAACTTGTTGTGCGATTTCTTGTGTAGCGTTTTGCGTTTCATGTTGGATTTCTTCTGTGCCTAAGTTATTTTCACGCTTACGATCTGCAAGGTATTTTAAAACTAATGGTGCTAGCACTGCTAAAGTTCGTTGAACTGTTTCAGGCTGGACGCCTAAACGGTCGGCTAAACTCGCATTGACATTTGATTTATTGTCACTAAATACATGATTAACAATTCTGTCCCCATCATCCGTATCTACATTTTGAGCAAACTGACCTAGTGATTCATAGTTGTTACGTGTTTGATGCTGATCTATAGCTTGCTCAAAAGATTTTAAACCAGCTGAAGTTTGATTATTCTTATTCATCCCTTGCAAAAGTAATGGTAATCCTAGTGAAGCAATTTTTGCAAAATCATTTGTACCAACACCGGCACGATTCGCTAGCTGTTTACTTTCTTCATTCTTATCCGGTTGCATAAACATTCCGACTAAACTTCCTAAATTATTTAATAACGCCATTCTTTCCACTCCTCTTATATTTAATCTATATAAACAGTAATCCCTTTTCTTCTTTACCGCAAACAATATGCTTCATTAAACAAAATCACTATTCATCATTTTGGGTAATAAAAAACACCAAATTGAAGTTTACACTCCAACTTGATGTTACTTTTATCTCGAGTTATTTCGAAGAGTCATTCCTTCGACGTGAGCCACCTTGTTGCTTTCTACGGCCACCACGTTTGAAATCATTGTTTCCTTTGTTTTTGCTTTTTGATTTTCTCTTACTTTTATCGTTTGGTTTGTTGCTAGTTTCGGCGTTTGATTTGTTACCTCTTCTAGCACCTCCAGCATTTGCTGGCTTTCTTCCACGTCTACGTCTGTTGTTTGATTTTTTCTTACCGCCACCTGTTTCTTTTGCAGGGAAAGGATGATCTTTAACAACTGGTAAGTTCTTACCAATTAATTGTTCTACTCCACGTAGCATACCTCTTTCTTGTGCTGAAACAAAAGAAAGTGCGATACCACTGTTTCCTGAACGACCTGTACGACCAATACGATGAACATATGTTTCTGGAACTTCTGGTAGATTATAGTTAACAACGTGTGATAGTTGTGAAATATCGATTCCACGAGCAGCAATATCCGTCGCAACCAGAATTCTTGTCTTACGTTGTTTAAAGTTTTTAAGAGCTCTTTCACGGTTACGTTGCGATTTATCTGCGTGAATCGCTTCCGCTCTATGATCATTATTTCTCAACGCTTTTACAAGTTGGTCTGCTCCACGTTTTGTTCTTGAAAATACTAAGACAGATTCGATTGATTCGTCTTTTAACAAGTGTAATAATAAATTGGTTTTCTCACCTTGGTCAACCATAAAAATCTGTTGATCAATCGTATCGACTGTCGAAGAAACGGGTGTCACTTCAACTTTAACGGGGTTATTTAATAACGTCTTCGTTAATTTTTCAATTTCTTTTGGCATAGTAGCTGAAAACAGCATATTTTGGCGTTCTTTTGGTAAAAACTTAACAATTCTTTGTACATCTTCAAGCATACCCATATCAAGCATTAAGTCCGCTTCATCTAATACAAAATGACGGACATGATTTAAATGCACATGTTTTTGTTGGATAAGGTCTAGTAAACGACCTGGTGTCGCGACTAAAATGTCAACACCTTGTCTTAAGCGTTTTGTTTGTGGATGTTGAGACATCCCACCATAAATCGTCAATGTTTTAATATTCAAGTTTTTACTATACTTTTTAAAGCTATCTCCAATTTGGTTAGCTAACTCGCGAGTTGGCGCAATAATCAATGATTGAATTTTACGATCTTTACGGGAAGTATTTTCATTCGTTGCGATATCTTGCAATATTGGCAAGGCAAATGAGGCAGTTTTTCCAGTTCCTGTTTGTGCAACACCTAATAGGTCGTTACCTTTTAGAAGTTCTGGAATGGCTTGTTCTTGAATAGCTGTTAGTTTTTTATAACCTGCAGATTCTAAAGCCATGTGAATCGGTGCGATTAAATTTAATGTGTTATCTATTTTGTTTTCTCCTAAATGAATATATATTTGTAACTCGATTATTTAGTATAACATACATTCAGAAAATAGATACAATTATTTCCGTAAAAAATATCTAAACTCCTTATTGTACAAGGAATTCAGACAATTTATTTCAATATTAGAAGCCTATTTTAGACCAATCAAAAAGTTTACCAGGGTCTGTTTTTCGACTCGTGTATTCATCGTGTCCTAAGATTTGCGTTCGATTATGTTTAATTTTTGGATTTCTAGCCTGGATATCCTTAATCAATCGATTCAAAGATTGATACTGTTCTTCAGTGTATCCCAATAAGCTCGGGTCAATTTTGTTAAAAACGGGTTCTGTTATAATCGGAATCATTTCTTCTTTTGTTCCTATAGCCAATAACTCAATACCGATTGAATAATGATTTAAACCCAGCTCATATTCTGGAAAGCCCTTAATTGTCCCAGGTCCGGCGTGGTAAGCTACTCTACTTTCGTTGGTTAAAAGATAAATTTCACCCGACCGATCAATCACATAATGGGTGGATAAACCGTAATCTTTTAAAACGTTATATATATCTTCTACTTGATAGGGATCATGCGGTTTATTGAATGCATTGCTCGAAAAATGCAATAGTATATGAGTGGGGTCCTCATATCTTAATTCTGAATTTTTTTCTGGTAACAAATATGTAGTCATCGCTAAAGTTGATTTTGGTATTTCAATCGGCGTTCTGGTTTCTTCTGCCACCTTCACCACTTCAACTGGTTCCGTCTTTTTCTCAATCTTAGCATTCTTTTTATTGGTCGATACTTTTGAGGTGTTA
>DAIOTD010000040.1:9704-12458 GCA_036752205.1 Atopostipes sp. | reverse complement strand
CTATATATATAATTTGCATTAATATCGAATTTTCGCGAAAACAATCTAAAATTTCTATCTGATCTGATGGGCTTCATTTCACAGAAGGGCACTTAAAAATGAAATTATTTATGAAATTATTCGAGATTATTCTCAGACGTGATATAATGTAAGCGTATAGTAAAAAGAAGAGAGAGGGGATTTTATATGAGTTGGGAAACAACATATAAAAACTGGTTAGCATTTGATAATTTAGAAGAGGAACTTCGCGACGACTTGGTTGCAATCGAAGAGGATCAAGTGAAATTGGAAGATGCGTTCTACACAAACTTAGAATTCGGAACGGCTGGTATGCGTGGGATTATTGGTGCGGGTACAAACCGTATGAATACATACATCGTGCGCCAGGCGACTGAAGGATTGGCTCGATTTATTGAAGAGCGCGGTGAAGAAGCTAAGAAACGTGGAGTCGTTATCGCATACGATTCGCGTCACAAATCACCAGAGTTCTCATTAGAAGCAGCGAAAACATTAGGTGCTCATGGCATCAAAACATATTTATTTGAAAGTTTACGCACAACGCCGGAATTATCTTTTGCGGTACGTCATCTGGGAACATTCGCTGGAATCATGATGACCGCTTCACATAACCCGCCAGAGTACAACGGATACAAGGTTTATGGAGAAGATGGAGGACAATTCCCACCGAAAGAAGCGGATGAGTTAACGGAATACGTTCGCTCAGTTGAAAACATTCTTGAAATTGACGTCGTCGATAAGCCAGAATTAGAAGAGCAAGGATTGCTTGAAATGGTTGGCGAGAAAATCGATGAGGCTTATTTAGAAGAATTAAAAACGATTAATATTGATCATGAGTTAATCGAACGAAATAAAGACTTAAACATTGTGTTCTCTCCATTACACGGAACGGCAACGATGATTGGTTCACGCGCATTAGAAAATGCCGGTTTCACTAACGTAACCTTAGAACCAAAACAAGCGATTGCTGACCCAGATTTCACAACGGTTAAGTCACCGAACCCAGAAGACCCAGATGCATTCGAATTATCGATTAAGCTCGGTAAAGAAATTGGTGCAGAAGTTTTAATCGCAACGGATCCGGACGCTGACCGTTTAGGAATGGCTACTCGATTAGAAAATGGCGAGTACCAAGTGCTAACAGGGAATCAAATTGGTGCGCTGATGGTGGACTACTTACTAAAAGCTTATGAAAAACAAGGAACATTACCAGAGAATGGTGCGATTCTGAAATCAATCGTATCGAGTGAAATGCCAGCTGTAATTGCTAAAAGCTATGGCGTTGAAACACAGAATGTTTTAACAGGCTTTAAATTTATCGCAGAGAGAATTAAAGAATACGAAACAACAAACGCCAACTCATTCTTATTCGGATTTGAAGAAAGTTACGGTTTCCTAGTGAAGCCATTCGTGCGTGATAAGGATGCGATCCAAGCGTTAATCTTAATCGCAGAATTAGCGGCATACTACAAAGAACAAGGCAAAACGACTTACGACGGCTTACAAGAGTTGTTTGAAGAGCACGGCTACTTTGAAGAGAAAACAATCTCAATTACGATGAGTGGAATTTCAGGTGCAGAGAATATCAAAAAACTTATGAATTCACTAAGAGCTGAATCACTAACAGACATTGCGGGCGTTAAAGTAACGACTGTTGAAGATTACCTAGAAGGTACAAGTACAACAGCTGACGGTGAGACGAGTGATATTCCATTAGGGAAAGCGGATGTTCTAATGTATCACCTAGAAGATGGTAGCTGGATTGCCGCACGTCCATCCGGTACAGAACCAAAAATCAAGTTCTACATTGGAGCAGTTGCTGACTCTCAAGAAGCGGTTAGCCAAAAAGTAGCTGACTTCGAAGCAGATATTAACAAAATTATCGAAGCATAAAAATTTTATTAAAATGAAGAAGCTTGCATGAACTCTAACGAGTCGTGCAAGTTTCTCTTTTAGTGTAAAAAATCCTTAAAAAGGGTGTCGCGACACACCCGGATGTGTTATGATATAGAACGAGTCTAAAATAAAAGTAACGACTTAATGGAGTGGATGAGAAATGGCTAAAAAATTAGAACTTGTCATCATTACAGGAATGAGTGGTGCAGGGAAGACGGTTGCTATCCAAAGCTTTGAGGATATGGGATACTATTGTATCGATAACATGCCACCAAGCTTGGTACCAACATTTATACAACTAACTCAAAACGCACAGAAGTTTGATAAATTAGCATTAGTAATGGACTTACGCTCACAAACATTCTTTGATGAAATTTATGAATCATTAGCATATGTAGATGATAAGACAGCATTTGAAACGAAAATCTTATTCTTAGATGCGACTGATGAAGAGCTTGTTTCACGTTACAAAGAATCTAGACGCTCACATCCACTCGCGAAAAATGGTTTGACCATAGATGGGATTGAACGTGAACGTAAATTCCTAGAAAGAATCAAGTTGCGTTCGAGCTCAATTATTAATACGACCGATAAAACACCTCGTGAATTACGTCAAAAGCTAATGGAAACATTTGGCGATCGGGATAAAGAGCCGTTTAGAGTTGAATTAGTCTCATTTGGCTTTAAAAATGGTATGCCAATTGATGCCGATATGGTGATGGATGTACGATTCTTGCCAAATCCATATTATGACAAAAACCTAAGACCTCTTAGAGGTACAGATGAAGCTGTTTATGATTTTGTCATGGGTCAAACCGAAACAGAAGAATTTTATACCCG
>DAIOTD010000040.1:0-9604 GCA_036752205.1 Atopostipes sp. | reverse complement strand
CAAAAAGATATCTTCCAATATCGGTTTAAAACCGAAGATAAATCATTCGACGGACATTCATTAGGAAACTTAATTATTTTAGCGACATCCGAAATAAATGGCAGTATGTATGAAGGCATTCAGTTGCTAGCGAAAATGATGAACTGTACAGGACACATTTATCCAGCAGCGGATGAGCCACTTGTTTTAAATGCCCGCTATACAGATGGTACAGTCGGTTCGGGTGAATCACACATCGCTCGTCCAGATAAAAAAATTGAATACGTCACCGTATCGACAACCAGTAAAGAACAAGTCTTGGTAAACCCAGGGAAGAAAGTTATTTCCTCCATTATGGAAGCCGACATGGTTGTGTTAGGACCAGGATCTTTATACACGAGTATTTTACCAACGTTGATGATTCCAGATATTGGCAAAGCCATCATGAATACACCGGCAGAAGTATTGTATATTAGTAATATTATGACACAGATGGGTGAAACAGAAGGCTTTACCGACGCGAATCACGTAGAAGTTTTATGTGAGCATATCGGTGGTAAGTTTATCGATACCGTCTTAGTAAACAATGCAATGGTACCTGAAGAACATGTAGCTAAAATGTCTAATAATGAGTACCTATACCAAGTCGGTCATGACTTTAAAGCGTTAAAAGATAAAGTGCCTCTTGTTATTTCAAGTGACTTTTTAAACATCACTGAAACAGGGGTGTACCACGATGGTGAAAAAGTTGTAGAAGAAATTTTACGAACCGTTTCACATACCCATCGTAAAATAAAAATTTAAACAAATCATTAAGATAGATAAAAAGGGAATGATGACATGTCATTTGCATCAGATGTCAAAAAAGAATTAACGATGCTTGAAGTCCATCCAGAACATGCCAAAGCAGAATTGGCTGCGTTAATTAGTATGAACGGTACCTTAGAACAATCGGACGACCATATTTTTGTCACCATTCAAACGGAAAATGCAGCAATTGCTCGTCGGATCTTTTCACTGATTAAAGATTTATTTGCGATTAAAGCAGATATCAGTGTACGACGTCGCATGAAATTGAATAAAAATAACGTTTATTTTATTCGTTTAAATAAGGAAGCTAAACGTATTTTAAGTAGTTTAGGAATATTAGAACCAATGCTTTATGAAATTCCACTACCAGATGAAATTAAAAAGAATGATCAGAAGGTGCGCTCTTTCTTAAGAGGTGCTTTCCTAGCACGTGGATCCGTGAACAGCCCAGAAACGAATAGTTATCACTTGGAAATTCATTCAACAAATGAAGCGATGAACCAAGATACCTTTGATATGATGGAAGAGTTAGAACTCAATCCAAAAACGCATCGAAGAAAAAATGGTGGCTACATGACATACCTGAAAGAAGCAGAAAAGATTGCAGACTTCTTGGGAATTGTCGGAGCAAATAATGGTTTATTCATGTTTGAAGATGTTCGCATTGTTCGAGACATGCGTAATTCAGTCAATCGACTCGTAAACTGTGAGCAAGCCAACTTAAATAAAACGGTCGATGCAGCAACAAAACAACTTGAAGCGATTTTACTATTAGATCGTGAAGTAGGATTAACATCCCTACCAGAAAGAATACAGGAAATTGCGAGTTTACGATTAGACCATCCAGAAGCTAGCCTAAAAGAATTAGGCGAATTAGTCCCTGGAAAAGGTCTGTCAAAAAGTGCGGTCAATCACCGTATGCGTAAATTAACTCAAATGGCCAATGACTTAGAAAAACAAAAAGTTTAAAAGGTAAGTGTTTTGTTTGACCTTTTCTGACCAAAGATTTATAATATTATTTGAATGAGTTTATAAGATTTTAATGAAATGGATTTTACTAGGAGGATTTATATGGTATTAGTACCTACAGTAATCGAACAATCACCAAGAGGCGAACGTGCTTATGATATATATTCACGTTTATTAAAAGACCGTATTATTATGTTGAGCGGACCAATTGATGACAACGTAGCAAACACAGTAGTAGCGCAGTTGTTATTCTTAGATGCTCAAGATCCAGATAAAGATATTTACCTTTACATTAACTCTCCAGGAGGAAGTGTAACGGCAGGTATGGCTATCTTCGATACAATGAACTTTGTGAACGCGGATGTTCAAACAATTGTGATCGGTATGGCTGCATCAATGGGAAGTTTATTATTAACAGCAGGTGCGAAAGGTAAACGATTTGCCTTACCAAATGCTGAAGTCATGATTCACCAACCATTAGGTGGCGCGCAAGGTCAAGCAACAGAAATTGAAATTGCAGCCCGTCATATTTTAAAAACGCGTGAAAAACTAAACAAAATTCTTGCTGAAGCTACAGGTCAGCCCATCGAAGTGATCGAACGCGATACAGAGCGCGATAACTTTATGAGCGCAGCTGAAGCGAAAGAGTATGGTTTAATCGATGAAATCATCGAAAACTCTAAAAAAATAGGCGATAATTAATAAGAAGTTCACTCTCTAAGCGATTAGGGAGTGGACTTTTTTTACTATCCTAAATACTATCTTTCCTATAATAGTGACGAATCCATGAAAGTTAGTGAAAATTCTGAAAAGTAAAATGAGTATCTTCTATTATATAGGCGCTAAATCTTAATCAAATTCACATACTTTGAACATCTATATGACAAATCAAGTAAAATCGTCGTTTTTACAGGTTATCGTTTGTTCGTCGGCGATATAAGACTTATAATATAAGAGCAAGTTGTTAATAGGAAAGTATGGCAGCTGATGGACGAAATATGTCCCGCAGCAAAATATAGTGGTTGACATTCGTCCCGCTCGGTGGTATATTTAATTATGTGAGACGGGCGAGAGGAAGTGGAAAATGTTAGCTATATTGCAAAAAGTACTTCCCGAAGCTTTTGAAACAATGTTGAGGCGTTATCACATTCTAGATGTTATTAACCGAGAAGAACCGATTGGACGACGTTTGTTATCAGAAAGAGTTCACTTGACCGAACGAATTATTCGTAAAGAAGTCGACGCTCTAAAAATAAACCGATTAATCACTTCATCTTCTGCAGGTATGTCCTTAACAATTGATGGGCATGAGACGCTAGATGAACTGAGTGAACTTTTAGAAAGTTACACACAGTTTTATGAAATGGAAAAAGAACTGGCCAAACGATTAGATATAGAGGCTTGTATTATTATTCCAGGAAACTTAGACGAAGACTCAACTGTTCTTCCCAAAATGGCCAATCAAACAGTCGAGATTATGAATCGACTACTTGGCGATAAAAAACAGATAATATCTGTCATGGGTGGAACGACACTTAATGAAGTAGCAAACTACATGGATAGTGACTTAGGAAAGAATAGAGAATTACTCTTTGTACCAGCGAGAGGTGGCCTAGGTGATGATCCCATGATAGAAGCCAACGTAATTGCGCAAAGAATGGCTCAGCAAACAGGTGGACAATTTCACGGACTGTATGCACCAGAATATGTTCATGAACAAATCTACCAAGAATTACTTAAAGAGCCTGAAATCAAGAACACATTGCAATTAGTTGAAAGTGCTTCGCTAATTTTGTACAGTATAGGTAACCCGATTGAAATGGCTAAACGCCGAGGGTTAAATGAAAGTACTCTACAATTATTAATAGATAAAAAAGCCGTTGCAGAAGCATTCGGAGAGTTTATTGATAAAGATGGCAACATCGTTTATAAACTATCGAATATCGGATTACAATCGTCATCTTTACAAAAGATTGAACACATTGTAACTGTAGCTGGTGGTAGCAAGAAAGCAAATGCGATCAAGTCGTATCTAAAGACTGCTCCGTCCCATACATGGTTAGTTACGGATGAAGCAGCAGCAAATAAGATTTTAAATGGGGGAGACCCTTTAAAATAAAAATAAGGTAAGATTTTCTAAGGAGGAAATCAATAATGAAAGTAGCAATTAATGGTTTTGGACGTATTGGACGCTTAATGTTACGTCGTCTTTTAGAAACAAATAGTGAGTTAGAAGTAGTAGCAGTTAACGATTTAACTGACAACGACAACTTAGCTTACTTATTCAAGTATGATACAGCTTTCGGTACATTTGATGGAACTGTTGATTCAACAGAAGATAGCATCATCATCAACGGTAAAGAAATTAAAGCATTTGAAGAACCAGATGCAAGCAAATTACCTTGGGGAGACCTAGGAATCGATATCGTTTTAGAGTGTACTGGTTTCTACACTTCAGTAGATAAATCACAAGCTCACATCGACGCAGGAGCTAAACGTGTCTTAATCTCTGCACCAGCAACTGACGCAAAAATGGTTGTTTACGGAGTTAACGACGACGAAATTACTGCAGAAGATACAATTATCTCAGCAGCTTCATGTACAACAAACTCTTTAGCACCAGTTGTTAAAGTATTACATGATAACTTCAAGATTAAAGCAGGTAACATGGTAACAGTTCATGCTTACACAGCTACACAAGTATTACAAGACTCACCAAGTGGTAAAAACTTCCGTAGTGGACGTGCAGCAGCACAAAACATCATCCCATCTTCTACAGGTGCGGCTAAAGCAATCGGAAAAGTTATCCCAGAAGTTGACGGTCTATTAGACGGTACAGCTTTACGTGTACCAACAATTACGGGTTCACACACAATCTTCTACTCACTATTAGAAGAAAAAACAACTGTTGAAGAAATCAACGCTAAGATGAAAGATTTCTCTAACCCAGCGTTTGCATACAACGAAGACCAAATCGTTTCATCAGACATCATCGGATTCCCAGCAGGAGCGATCTTTGACGCTACTCTAACGGAAATCGCTGAAGGTGAAGATGGATCACAAATGGTTAAGACAGTATCATGGTATGACAACGAGTACGGATTCGTTTCAAACATGGCTCGTACGTTAGAGCACTTTGCAACTATCTAATTAACTAAATCAAATTTAAAGCTTTAAAAAGCGGGAAGCGATCGCGCTTCTCGCTTTTTCTTTTCAAAAAATAAATAGACCGAATATTTTAACAGAATGAGGGATAAGCATGGCTAAAAAGTCTGTAAAAGATTTAGACTTAAAAGGTAAAAAAGTTCTTGTACGTGCGGACTTTAACGTACCAATGAAAGACGGCGAAATCACAAACGATAACCGTATCGAAGCAGCATTACCGACTCTTGAGTATATTATCGAGCAAGGTGGAAAAGTAATCGTATTTTCTCACTTAGGTCGTATTAAGACAGAAGAGGACAAAGAGAAAAACACTTTACGTCCAGTATCTGTGCGCTTAGGCGAATTATTAGGTAAAGATGTTAAGTTTGTACCTGAAACTCGTGGAGAAGAATTAGAAACTGCAGTCGACGCGCTTGAAGAAGGCGACGTACTAATGTTTGAAAATACTCGTTTCGAAGACTTAGATGGTAAAAAAGAGAGTGGAAACGACGAAGAACTAGGTAAATACTGGGCATCACTTGGTGATGTATTCGTAAACGACGCTTTCGGTACAGCTCACCGTGCTCACGCTTCAAACGTGGGAATCGCATCAAACGTAGAATCAGCAGCAGGTTTCTTAGTTCAAAAAGAAATCGACTTTATCGGTGGTGCAGTTGATAATCCAGAGCGCCCATTCGTAGCGATTTTAGGTGGAGCGAAAGTTTCAGATAAAATTGGTGTGATCGAAAACTTACTAAAAGTTGCAGATAAAGTATTAATCGGTGGTGGAATGGCTTATACATTCTTTAAATCACAAGGTAAAGAAATTGGAACATCATTACTAGAAGAAGATAAAGTTGAACTAGCAGGGTCTCTCCTTGAAAAAGCTGGCGACAAATTAGTTCTTCCAGTAGATACAGTCGTTGCTCCAGAATTTGATAACGACGCAGACTTCTCAGTAGTAGAAGGTAACATTCCAGCTGATCAAATGGGATTAGACGTTGGACCAAAAACAATTGAATTATTCGCAAAAGAATTAGAAGGTGCGAAAACAGTTGTATGGAACGGACCAATGGGTGTATTTGAAATGTCAAACTACGCTAAAGGAACGGAATCATTATCTAAAATCTTAGCTGATTTAGAAGGCGCTATTACAATTGTCGGTGGTGGAGATTCAGCTACAGCCGTTCAACAATTAGGATACGAAGACGACTTCAGCCACATCTCAACAGGTGGAGGAGCAAGTTTAGAATACTTAGAAGGTAAAGAATTGCCAGGAATTGCAGCAATTTCAGACAAATAAGTATTTTAGAATAATAAAACAGAATCTTTTTAATGAGATATGAAAGGTGATTATAATATGAGAAAACCAATTATCGCAGGTAACTGGAAAATGAACAAAACTTTAGATGAGGCGAAAAGCTTTATCGATGCAGTTAAAGACAATATTCCTTCAAACGATGTTGTTGACGCTGTTGTTGGAGCCCCAAACATTTACACAGTTAAATTAGTTGAATGGACTGAAGGTACGGACTTAAAAGTTGCCGCACAAAATGCATACTTCGAAGATGAAGGTGCGTTTACTGGTGAAACAAGTCCTAAAGCATTAGCAGACTTCGGTACACAATACGTTATTATTGGACACTCAGAGCGCCGTGAAATCTTTGGTGAAACAGACGAAGATGTGAACAAAAAAGCTCATGCAATCTTTAACCAAGGTATGACACCAATCATTTGTTGTGGTGAAACACTAGAGCAACGTGAAGCTGGCGAAACAGACGCATGGATTGCTGGACAAATCGAAGCAGCTTTAGAAGGCTTATCAGCGGACCAAGTTGCTAAATCAGTATTAGCTTACGAGCCAATCTGGGCAATCGGTACGGGTAAAACTGCAACTTCAGAACAAGCAAACGATACAATTAAAGTAGTTCGTGAAACAGTTGAGAAATTATACGACTCTGCAACTGCAGAAGCTGTACGTATTCAGTACGGTGGATCAGTTAAGCCAGAAAACATTGCAGAATTACTAGAGCAATCAGATATTGATGGTGCTTTAGTTGGTGGTGCAAGTTTAGAACCAGAATCATTCTTAGCATTATTAGAGGCGGCGAATACGAATGAGTAAATCACCAGTTGCTATCATTATTTTAGATGGCTTTGGATGGAGACCTGATAATCACGGTAACGCAGTAAACCAAGCGAATAAACCTAACTTTGATCGTTACATGAGTGAATTTCCAAATGCAACGATGAGAGCGTCTGGTTTAGAAGTTGGATTACCTGAAGGCCAAATGGGTAACTCAGAAGTAGGCCATACAAATATTGGTGCCGGTCGGGTTGTTTATCAAAGCATTACACGTATTGATAAAGCAATCTTAGACGGTGACTTAGCGAAAAATGACGTGTTATTAGACACATACAAACATGTGAATGAACACGACTCTGCGTTACACTTTTTCGGTTTAGTTTCAGATGGTGGGGTTCACTCTCACCAACGTCAACTAAACGCTTTTATCCAAGAAGCTAAAAGTCACAATGTGAAAAAAATCTACATCCATGCTTTTACAGATGGACGTGACGTAGCGCCAGACTCAGCAGCTACATCTATTCAAGAATTACAAGACTTCTTAGCTGAAGAAGGTATAGGTGAAATTGCAACAATTACTGGACGTTTCTACGGAATGGACCGCGATAATCGCTGGCCACGAGTGAAACGTGCATATGATGCAATCTACCATGGTGAAGGGAAACAAGCAACGGATCCTGTACAAGCTGTTAAAGATAGCTACGCAGAAGAAGTGTTTGATGAATTCATCGAGCCGATTGTTCTAACGAAAGATGGACAACCTGTTGCAACGGTTAAAGATAATGATGCAATCATCTTCTTTAACTTCCGACCAGACCGTGCGATTCAACTATCTCGTGCGATTTCAGAAGAAGGATTCACTGAATTTGACCGTGGTGTAGAACCAACTGGAACAAAACTAGTGACGTTGACAAACTATACAGATGATATGAATGCTGAAGTAGTATTTCCACCTGTATTTTTAACCAATGTTCTAGGACAAGTTCTATCAGACAATGACTTACAACAAGTTCGTGTAGCTGAAACAGAGAAGTTCCCACACGTTACATTCTTTATGAACGGTGGTATTCACGAGGAATTCCCTGGTGAAGAACGAATCTTAATCCCTTCACCAAAAGTTGAAACCTATGACTTGAAGCCTGAAATGAGTGCATACGAAGTAGCAGACGCTTTAGTTGAAAAAATTGAAGCAGACGCATACGATGCAATCATCTTAAACTTTGCTAACCCAGACATGGTTGGACACTCTGGAATGCTAGAGCCAACAATCAAAGCGGTTGAAGCAACAGATGAAAACTTAGGCCGAGTAGTAGACGCGATTTTAGCAAAAGATGGTTATGCAGTTATCTTTGCAGACCACGGTAATGCGGATACAGTTACGAATGATGATGGAACAGCTCACACAGCACATACGACTGTGCCAGTTCCAGTTATTGTAACGAAAAAAGGTTTAGAGTTACGTACGGATGGTAAGTTAGCCGACGTAGCACCAACAATGCTTGATTTATTAGGTGTTGAAAAACCTGCAGAAATGACAGGAGAAAGCCTAATTATCAAATAACCGTTTCCAGAGCGGTACAACTTAATTATAGTGTTAAAATATAAAAAACTTATTTTATAAGGAGAATATTAAAATGCCAAAAATTGTAGATATTAGAGGACGCGAAGTTTTAGACTCACGCGGTAACCCAACAGTAGAAGTAGATGTTTATACAGAATCAGGTGCTTTCGGACGTGGAATGGTACCTTCAGGTGCATCAACTGGTGAGCACGAAGCTGTAGAATTACGTGACGGCGACAAAGACCGTTACTTAGGTAAAGGTGTTCTTAAAGCAGTAGAAAACATTAACACAGTAATTGCTGACGAAATCATCGGTATGGATGTTCGTGCACAAGAATCAATCGATAAAGCTTTAATCGATTTAGATGGTACGAAAAACAAAGGTAAATTAGGAGCTAACGCAATCTTAGGTGTTTCTATTGCTGTTGCTCGAGCTGCTGCACAATATTCAGGTCTACCTTTATACCAATACTTAGGTGGATTCAGCTCAACATTATTACCAGTACCAATGATGAACATTGTAAACGGTGGATCGCACTCAAGCGCGCCAATCGCTTTCCAAGAGTTCATGATCTTACCTACAGGAGCTCCTTCATTTAAAGAAGCTTTACGTTGGGGAACAGAAATCTTCCACGCATTACAATCATTATTAAACGCACGTGGATTAACAACAGCAGTTGGTGACGAAGGTGGATTCGCTCCTGAGTTTGAAGGAACAGAAGACGCAATCGAAACAATCCTAGAAGCTATCGAAAAAGCTGGATTAAAACCAGGAGAAGATGTGTACCTAGGATTTGATATCGCTGCTTCAGAATTCTACGAAGAAGGCGTTTATAACTACGCTAAATTCGAGAGTGCAGATGCTCCTAAACGTACAGCTGCAGAGCAAATTGACTACCTAGAAGAGTTAGTAAACAAATACCCAATCTTATCAATTGAAGATGGTATGGACGAAAACGACTGGGACGGCTGGAAAGAATTAACAGAACGTCTTGGTGACAAAGTACAATTAGTTGGAGACGACTTATTTGTAACAAACACTGAAAAATTAGCTC
>DAIOTD010000039.1:1257-12480 GCA_036752205.1 Atopostipes sp. | reverse complement strand
AAAGCAGCTAGTAGATTAGAGATACATTCTAATTTATTAGCTGCTTTCTTTATTTTATAAAAAATTGCAAGAAATATTATAGAAAAAATCAGTATAAGCATAAAAATATAGATGACAAAAATTTAAATTTATCTCAGTAAAAAAAATAAGAAATTATTTTTCATTTCAGATAAAATATGCTATATTATAATTGAAATCGCTTACAAATCATAAAAAAGGGAGGAAAGGTGATGGAGGAAATCGTATTTGAGCTAATTGCGAATGGTGGAAATGCAAAATCATTATCCTATGAAGCTATAATGGAGTCGGAAAAAGGGAATTATGACCACGCAGAAGAGTTGTTAAAAGAGGCGGATGAATATTTAAAAATTGCTCATAACACGCAATCATCAATTATTACAGATGAAGTAAATGGGAAACATATGACTATTTCAGTTTTGTTTGTTCACGCGCAAGATCACTTAATGACAGCAATGGAAGTTCGTTCATTGGCAGAACGGTTTATTCATTTAAACAAAAAAGTTAATCAATTACTCGATCGCGAATAAAGGTTGTGAGATGATGACGAATCATCAGAAACGTACTAAACGTAATGGGATTGAAGGAAGAACTGAAGGGATTCCGAACTTTACATTTAAACAAGCAATTCAATTAGTTGTTGGATTTCTTCTTGTTTTTGTAGTTGGAGCTTATTTAATTGAAGTAGTTCCGTCAATTTTTGCATTTCCAGTGCTCGTATTAATGGCTGTAGGGATGGGCTTCACTGTCTCCTATATACAATATGGGTGGAAAACGGAAGTGAATAAGACATTTTGGATTATTGGAATACTTATTTCAATTTTAGCGCTCATTATATTATCTATTTATTACTATTATAATATTTTAATCTAAAGAAAAAGGGGTGGAAT
The DNA here is from genome assembly GCA_036752205.1 of Atopostipes sp. Lineage (GTDB taxonomy): Bacteria > Bacillota > Bacilli > Lactobacillales > Carnobacteriaceae_A > Atopostipes. The sequence continues at coordinate 11,572 of DAIOTD010000039.1, read as the reverse complement.
AAATGAAGGTCATTTTAGTTTGTGCTGGTGGTATGTCAAGTGCCATTGCAGCGAGATCTCTACAAGAAGCTGCGCAAGCAGAAGGTATCGATATGGAAGTTCACGAAGCAAGTACTCAGCAGTTCGAAGACATGGTGGCAAAAGATTATCAATTAGCATTGGTTGCCCCTCAGATTAGACACCGTTACGACACATTAAAACCGCATGCAGAAAAGGCAGGTATTCCAATTTTAGTGATTGCACCTAGAGGGTATTCGGCTATCGGAGGTAAATTTTTAATGAAACAAATTAAAGAAGAAGCCCCGGAAGTTTTACAATAACGATTTAGGAGGAAAAAAAATGTTTGATAAGATAGCGAAATTTTTAGATGAAAAATTATCAACACCTATGGCAAAATTGTCTGAACAACGTCACTTAAGAGCCGTTCGAGATGGTATCGTCGCGACACTTCCAATTATTATTGTCGCATCTATGTTTATGGTTATAGCATTTTTACCGAACTCATTCCCAGAAGATTGGGCATTGACTCAATTTATAGTGCAACATCAATTTAAGATTCTCTTACCGTATCGTATGTCGATGTATATTATGACACTCTATGCGGTATTTGGAATCGGACACTCTCTTGCTAGGTCATATGACTTAGATGGATTATCAGGCGGTATTTTAGCCGAATTAGCTTACTTACTGACCATCATACCAGTGATGATGCCAGCTGCTTCAGAAGAAGTTCTTGCATTAGCAGAGACAAACCCAGCTTTAGATGAGTATATTGGCTCGATTCCTGCAGGTTTCCATATGCCGATGCCTAACTTAGGTTCAGGTGGTATGTTTATCGGAATTATAAGTGCACTTTTAGCGGTTGAGATCTATCGTTTCACACAAAAGAGTGGTTTCAGAATTACGATGCCGGAACAAGTACCCGCTTCTATCGCTCGATCATTCGAAGCATTAACACCAACGGCAATTGTTCTTATTTTAGTTACGTCAATAACAATGTGGTTAGAAGTCGATGTTCACGGAATAATGTCTACATTAGTCACACCATTAGTATCGGCATCCGATACATTATGGTCTGTGTTACTCCTAACGTTCTTAAATAGTTTCTTCTGGGTATTTGGTATCCATGGGGCTTCTATCGTTGGAACGATTGCTCGTCCGTTATGGCTAGTTTTACTCGATGCAAACACGGAAGCATTAGCAGCGGGTAATCCTGTTACAAATATTGCTGCAGAACCTTTTTACCAATGGTTTATCTATATCGGTGGTTCTGGAGCAACATTAGCGTTAGCGATTACATTATTACTCGGAAAATCAAAATACTCGAAAACATTAGGTAGTACGTCGATTATTCCAGCTATCTTTAATATAAACGAACCATTAATCTTCGGTGCACCAATCGTATTAAACCCAACATTAATGATTCCATTTATCGCAGCACCACTGATTAACGCCGTTATCGCTTGGTTTGTAACAACAGCTGGCTTTGTCAATCCTGTAGTGGCCATTGCACCTTGGACACTTCCCGGACCAATCGGGGCCTTCTTTGCGACAAACAGTGACTGGCGGGCAGCCGTCCTCAGTATCTTCTTAATCTTGTTGGATATTGCGATTTATTATCCATTTGTGAAGATATACGACAAACAGCTATTAGACGAAGAAACAGCGGATGATGTAAATGTAACAATTTAATCTAAACGAATAAATGAGTATACGCCCTGTGACATACAGGGCGTTTCTTTATAAAAAGGAAGATAACATGAGAAAATTAGGGATTTCGATTTATCCAGAAAAGGCTAGTTTTGAAGAGTTAAGTGACTATATTGAAACAGCAGCAGATTATGGTTTCACACGCATTTTTTCTTGTTTATTATCAGCAGAAGAAAGTAAAGAAGACTTAACCAAACAATTCTCGAAAGTGAATAACTTTGCACGAGACAAAGGCTTTGAAATTATCGTAGACGTTTCACCAAGAGTATTTAATAAACTTGAAATTAGTTATAATGATTTAACTTTTTTTAAAGAAATAGGAGCGGATGGCTTAAGACTAGATGCTGGTTTTACGGGTAATGAAGAAGCGATGATGACATTCAACGAACACGATCTCAGTATTGAAATCAATATGAGTAATAACGTGCATACAATCGATACGATTATGGACTATCAACCAAATGCGTATAAGTTATACGCTTGTCATAACTTCTACCCACATCGTTACACAGGATTAGGGATGGATTTCTTTAAAGAAACTACCGCACGATTTAGCAAATATGGATTAAGAACTGCTGCATTTATTACAAGCCAAAATGAAGATACTTATGGTCCTTGGCCAGTTACCGATGGCCTGCCGACATTAGAAATGCATCGTGATTTACCTTTAGATGTACAGCTAAAACACTATATCGCGATGAATTTAGTGGATGACATTATCATTTCAAACTGTTTCCCATCAAAAGAGGAGTTTGAAAGTCTAAAAGATATCAACCCTTATATGGTTACGTTTGATGTTGTTCCTCACCCGGAAATTCCAGAAGTAGAGGAAAAAATTTTGTTTGATATGCAACATTTTAACCGTGGAGATGTCAACGATTATGCTATTCGATCAACGCAAAGTCGAGTAATTCATAAAGGTCATCAATTTGATTTGTTTAATGTACCGGAAACGATTCATCGTGGTGACGTAGTTATTGAAAGCAGTGAGTACGGACACTATGCTGGCGAAATGCAGATTGCAACGAAAGATATGAAAAATAGCGGGAAGAGTAACGTGGTTGGCCGTATCCGAGAAGAAGAGATTTTCATTTTAGATGCGATCAAACCTTGGCAGAAATTCAGATTAAGACGTGCAAAATAATGATGGAAGAATTTATTATTGGTGTCGATAGTGGCGGAACTTCGACTGTAGCAGAGGCTTACAGTTTGGATGGACAACTCATTGGGCGTTCTCAGACAGGTTTTGGGAATCTTCTTATAGACAAAGAGAAAGCACTTGCCAATTTAAAAGAGGCTGTCACGTCCGTTCTTGATCCACTCGATGCTAAATACTGTAAAGGTATATTGCTTGGGATTGCCGGTATTGACACGGGGGATTATAAACAAGTCGTTTATAATCTATTTGCAGACTTGAATGTAAAGAAAGTGATTGTGAATGACGCTTGGTTAGCCCACTATGCGTTGTTAGAAGGCGAAGATGGTTGCTTAGTCATTTCAGGAACAGGTTCAGTCGCTATAGGTCGTTATAATGGAGAAGAAGCACGTGTAGGAGGCTGGGGACATCTCCTTGGTGATGAAGGCAGTGGTTATGCTATCTCAAGGAGATTAATCAAGGACGTATTAACTGCGTACGATGATAATCGGGAATGGCGTCCCTTAGAGCAGAAACTTTTTAATCAAGGTCTTTTTCAAGAACCCTTTGAAATAGCGCGCTTTGTTTATCAAGCTAGTAAAGATCAAGTAGCAGATTTATCGAAGTTCATTTCACAAGAAGCGGATAAACAAGATGAACAAGCGATTGCTATTCTTGAACAAGCTGGAGAGGACTTAGGAAGGCAAGTTCTACAGCTCTTCCATAAGTTAGGTCAACCCGATGTGAAACGTGTTGCAGTAACGGGTAGTGTACTACAAAACAATACTATCGTTTATAAATCATTCAAAGATAAAATTCTTTCAGAAGTCGAGTCGTGTCAGTTTGTTCGAAAGCAAATTTCTAACACGGTTGGAGCTTTATATTATTTTAAAAAGAAGGGTATAAGCAAGGATTAATTTTGAGATGAAATGTAAATAAAGTGAAGAGGTGATAAGGTGCCCACAAAGAATGTACTAGGCTTACTAAAAAGTATGATCAATGAGTTACCAAAAGCGGAAAAACGTATTGCTGAAAAGATTTTAGAGCGTCCTGAACAGATTGTTCATATGACAGCTTCTGAGTTAGGAGAAGCAGCTAAATCAAGTGCTGCAACAGTTATTCGCTTATCAAAACGTTTGAGAATTGGAAGTTTTACTGAATTAAAAGTTTTAATTTCACGTGATATTGAAACGGAGGATCGTTACGGTTATTCTGATATTGAGGACGGTGAGCCAATGTCGAGTATTATGGACAAATTATATTGGAATTCCTCATTAGCGATGCGAGATACGGTATCAATGCTTGAAGAAAAAGCATTGAATGATGCGGTTGCACTAATTCGGGATGCATCTGTTATTTATACATTTGGAGTTGGAGCTTCCAGTTTGGGTGCAGAAAACATCTCGCATAAATGGAGCCGAATTGGGAAGACCTGTCTTCATATCAAAGATTCACATATTCTATTAGCCTCATTAGTGGCAAGCGAGAGTGATGCTGTTTTTATTGGTATTTCAAATTCTGGGGAAACACAGGAAGTCATTAAGTTAGATAAGTTGGCACGATTAAATGGACATAAAACAATCGCGATTACACGATTTGGTGGCAATACTCTAGCGAACAATGCGGATATATCATTGCAACATGTTCGTTCGAATGAAATCCAAACGAGAAGTGCAGCAACCAGTTCCTTACATGTCCAATTTCTAGTAATCGATATTTTGTTTTATCTGTATGTATCTAGAAATTATGACAAAGCACTGGATAAAATATATGATTCACGTTCAGCCATAGATAATTTTAACGGAGATAAAAAATAAAAGGAATAGAGCAGATTTCGCTCTATTCCTTATTTTTAATATGATTTAAATGTGGTTTACATCGTCTTTTGTATCTTCAACTGTGTCTTTTACGTCTTCAACAGCATCTTCTGATGTAGATTTTACATCTTCAACAGCATGTCCGACTTGATCTTCAGCTTCCATCTTTGTGATTTGAGCTGTTTCTTTGATGTCTGTTGAAGCACGTTTTGCACTATCACTTACTTCATCTACAAATACTTCTGTCGTATGCTGTACATCTTGCGCAGCTGATGATAATGTTTCACGTAAATTCTTAGAAGATTCAGCTAATGAACGACGAACATCATTCACTTTGTGTTTTGATGTTTGTGTCAATTCAGTACCTCGAACAGCTGCTAAATCCGCATACTCTTTACCTTTTTCAGTTGCAAGGTCTGCGTAATTTAATCCTTGTTCCTTCATTTCATCCATTTTCTTTACAATATCGTCGCGTGTTTCTCTACCACTCTTAGGAGCCACCAATAATCCTACCCCTAAACCAACTAGCGCACCCTTAACAAATGACATAATTCTTGAACTCATTCTGATCACTCCTATTATTTTTCGGTTCATTACATTTCTATTATAAATCAAAGCGCTTTAATCTACAAAAAATAGACATCACATCTAATTATTTTCTAGAATATCCAAATATTATGTAATTCTTAAGATTTGTTTAGTATGCTATAAGATAGAAAAGTCTATCATTTTTTAAAAGTTTAATCAATTCTTTAGAAACTTCCGTTATAATCGATGTTACTCGAAATTTAAACAGTTTATATGATAAGATAACGACCGGAGTTCCTGAGATGAGGAGAATTTAAGTATGAAAATAGGTATAGATAAAATGAGTTTTTTCACACCACCTACATATGTTGATATGATAGAGTTGGCTGAAGCTCGTGGTATAGATCCAAATAAATATTTAATCGGTATTGGCCAAGGTAAAATGGGGATTGCAGCAGAGGCATACGATATTGTTGCCATGGCAACAAATGCGGCAGATAAAATATTAACAGATAAAGATAAAGCAGAAATTGATATGGTTATTTTTGCGACCGAATCAGGGGTTGATCACTCTAAATCAGCTGGGACTTGGGTTCATGATTTATTAGGTATTCAACCTTATGCTAGAGTCGTTGAATTTAAACAAGCTTGTTATAGTGCTACAGCCGGCATTCAATTGGCTATGGGACATATAACCATGCATCCAGATAGTAAGGTTTTAATCCTTGCAAGTGATATCGCAAAATATGGTATAAATACTGGTGGAGAGCCGACACAAGGTGCTGGTGCAGTCGCCATGTTACTATCAGCTGACCCAAGTATTTTAGCAATTGAGAAAAATTCTGCTACTTTCACGAGTGATATTGATGATTTCTGGCGCCCGACTTATTCAGAGTACGCATACGTTGACGGTAAGTATTCAAATGAAGCCTACTTAGGCACATTACGTTCCGTTTGGGACCGCTATAAAGACCAATTTGACGGAAAACTGTCAGATTTTGAAGCTTTATTGTTTCATGTTCCTTATACAAAAATGGGCCGAAAAGCATTAGAAGAATTAGCGGATGATATGAACGATACAGATAACGAACGCTTTAATGCCTATTATGAATCTGGTATTGTTTATAACTATGTTGTTGGAAATATTTATACGGGGTCACTGTACCTAAGCTTATTATCATTCTTAGAACAAGCTGAAGAAGTAGAAGCCGGTAAGCGAATTGGATTGTTTAGTTACGGTTCAGGTGCGGTAGGAGAGTTCTTCGTCGGTGAAATACAAGCTGGATACAAGGACGCTTTATTAAAAGACGCACACGAAAAAATGTTAGAAGACCGCGCGAAATTTGAGTTAAAAGAGTATGAAAGAGTTCTTTCAACTCCAATCAGTGTTGACGAAGAGGGTTCAGCAAATGTGGAAACGAAACACGTTAATGAAGGTGATTTTATTTTTACAGGAATCAAAAACCACATCCGTCAATACAAAAAAATATAAAATAAATTAAATTATTCCACGTGAAACATTTTGTGTAATAATCAGAAGATAAATAAGAATTAAAAAAGGACTGCCGTGAGTTGGCAGTCCTTTTTTGTGCTGATTATTTTTTAAAAGATAAATCTCTTATTCAGACTGCAATTCTATAAGCACTATTTCAGCACGGTTGTGGAAGCGAATTGGAATGATACTATTACCTAATCCTCTGCTGACAACCATCTGGGTATTCTCTTCTTCATAGATTCCAGCTGTATAGGTCGGAAAAAGTCCCTGGTCAGGTGCCACTAATCCACCTATAAACGGTAGTCTAAATTGACCGCCGTGAGCGTGTCCTGAAAAGACTAAATCAATTTGATGTCGCACATATACGTCGAATAATTCTGGTCGATGAGATAGAAGAATGCTATAAGCAGCAGAATCTTCTGTTAAAGTTTGTAAAGTTCCTTCAATCAATGCAGATTCTTCAGACAACAAGTTACTTTCTATATTAAAACTTGGATCCTGGACACCCATGAGTAGAATTGATTCGTTACCCTGTTTAATCAGAATTCTTTCATTAGCTAAAACATGAACACCCGTTTCAATTAATTTTTTTTCTAAACGGTTATATACTCCGCTCCAAGCTTCGTGGTTACCGGTCACAAAATAGACTGGTGCAATCGTTTGGAGGTATTTTACTAAATGTACTGCCTGTTCGATATCCGGATTTTTAGAATCAATTAAGTCTCCTGTAATGACAATAATATCAAGGGATTCATTTTCTAAAGATTTTTGTAGAGCCTGCCTTATATCTTTGTCATGGATATCGGATAAGTGAGCTATTTTAAAACCATCGAATTCATCTGGCACTCGATTATTTGAAATGGTGAAATATGTCGTAGCAATACTGAGATTTCCCCAAATCATCCAAATTAAAAAAAGAATTAAACCAAGTCTAATGAGCCATTTCTTTTTCAAGACATTTCACTCATTTCATAAAAAAACAAACCCGTATTAAACAGGTTTGTCTCATCTTTATAAGTCGTCATGATGATTGATTGTGTTGGTATTTTTCTGCTCAGCTAATAAATCACGGATTTCACGTAAGTAGTCTTCTGAAGATGGAATATCGCTGTCTTCCTCTTCTTCTTTTTCTTCGTGTTTAAATCGTGCTGCCATCGTGTTTAGACCTTTGATTAATAAGAATAATACAATGGCAATGAGTAAGAAGTTAATGATGGCTTGTAAGAATGCACCGTATAGAATTGGAGAGTTGTTAAACGTATAAGATAAATCTTCAACGCTTGCACTACCGACTAAACCAGCCACAAACGGCATAATAATATCATTAACTAGTGAGTTTACAATAGCCGTAAACGCAGTCCCCATTGCTAAACCTACCGCTAACTCAACAACATTTCCTCGTAAAATAAATTCTTTAAATTCTTTCCACATTTCAGTTCCTTCTTTCTATTTTTAAAATAATAACGTTATAAGTTTAATCAATCTCAGTTTTTTAATCAATGAAAATTACTTACTGTTTGATTGATTCTGTAATTCTTTCAAAATTTCTTTGGCCGTATCGGAGTTCATATGATCAGCTTCTTGTAAGTTTGCAGCGACTTGTTCGATTAAATCATCTGTCGCGCCTACTCTTATTGCTAATGCACGGGCTTGTAAACTCATATGGCCTTTTTGAATCCCATCTGTAACCAAGGCACGAACGGCTGCTAAGTTCTGAGCTAAGCCGACAGAGGCTAAGATGCGCGAGAGTTCTTTTGCATTCGGCTCCTTCAACAGCCGATAAGCAAATTGAGCTGTTGGATGAATTGATAGCGTCCCACCTACAGATCCGACTGATAGAGGGATAGTTAACTCACCACGAAGATTTCCATCTGCATCTGTTGTCCAACGCGTTAGCGAACGATATTGGCCACTTCTAGAAGCATAAGCATGAACGCCCGCTTCGACAGCTCGCCAATCATTCCCAGTAGCGACTAACACTGCATCAATTCCATTCATCATGCCTTTGTTATGCGTGACTGCACGATAAGGATCGGCTGTCGCAAATTTTGTCGCTTCAACAATACGATCGCGAACATCTTCACCTTTCATCATTTTAGTTGCTAAGTATTCTGGTGCAATTACACAAGTGGCTGTCGCTAAACTTTCTGTTGAATAATTAGATAAAATGTTCATCAAGCTTTCGCCCTTACTAATGTCTTCTAAATAGGGAGCGAGTGCTTCAACCATTGTATTAACCATGTTCGCACCCATTGCTTCACCCGTATCCACTTTTAAATGGACCACTAAAAATTGTGGTGTATCATATTCAGTATCGGCATCGATTAGACGGACTTGAATGCCACGTGCACCTCCACCGTATTTCAAGATTGAAGGGTAGGCCGCATTGGCTAGTTCAAGAATCTCGCCTTCATTTTCTGAAATAGCTATCGCCGCGTCTTCTGGATTGGGAACATTTTTTAACGCAATTTGTCCAATTAACAACCGGGTATCCATTTTTGTATGGAACCCCCCTGACAAAGCAATCATCTTCCCAGCATTACTTGATGCTGCTACGACAGAAGGTTCTTCTGTAACCATTGGTATCAGTAACTCGTCTCCGTCGATTAAGAAATTCATCGCAATTCCAAAAGGTAGTTCATATTTTGCAATCACATTTTCAATCATGCGATCCGCTACTTCGTCGGCCAATTCTAGTGTATCCAGTTTCAAAAGGTCATAATCTACTTTTGAAATAATACCTGCTGAATGGAGAGCTTCAACTCGTTCTAAACGTGATTTTTTATAAAATTTATCTAAGTGTTTTTTTCTCAATAAAAGACAACTCCTTTCTACATATTTCATGCCCCTATTATCACTGATTTTAAGCGAAAAGAAAAGGCAACATGCAAAAAACGAGATGATTACTCACTTTGTTTGAACGATTATTCGTGTTGGTGATCGCGTTCGTTAATATGAATGCGAACCTGATTTAATATATCAAAAATATGTTCATCATCTAAATTATAAATCATCGACTTGCCCTCACGGTGAGAACGCACAAGACGTGAATCTTTCAAGATACGTAATTGATGTGAAATGGCGGATTGCTCCATATTCAGTTCACGCACAATTTCACTCACATTTCGTTCTTTTTCTTTTAATAAATATAAAATGGATAATCGCGTACCGTCGCTTATTATTTTAAAAAAACGACTGATTGCTAAAATATCGTCTTGTTGTGCCATTGATTTTTCCTCCTACTGATGAACGTCCCTCCTTATTTTACCATTGCTGTCATAAATAGGCAAAAGACATTAAGGTTTTGGTTCTTTGTTTCACAAGCCATGTGCTAAAATAGAAGAAGAAAACAACTAAAGGAGCAGGCTAATATGAAGATAGAAGAAATCATTACGGACAGCAAAAGATTATTCTTGGGAACAGATGTCCCAGAAGATTATGTTGTTAACCCTTATGCTCAAGATACTCCATCTATATATGGTGTCGCACTGCCCATTTCACATGATGAAGTGGTTCAGTTAGTCGAATTCGCCAAAGAGGAAAACTTAACAATTATTGCTAGAGGAGCAGGCACAGGTGTAGCGGGCTCACAATATCCGATACATGGCAATGAGTTAATCATCGATGTTC
>DAIOTD010000039.1:0-1157 GCA_036752205.1 Atopostipes sp. | reverse complement strand
GGTGTAGCGGGCTCACAATATCCGATACATGGCAATGAGTTAATCATCGATGTTCATTTAATGAATAAAATTATTGAGTTAGACGAAGAAACCTTTACATTAACAGTAGAGCCAGGTGTACTTGTTGGTGATATTCATCAGTTTGTTGAAAGTAGAGGGTACTTATACCCACCAGACCCAGCATCTAAACATTCTTCGATTGGTGGAAATGTGGCAACGAATGCCGGGGGCTTGCGTGCAGTAAAATATGGTGTAACTCGTGACTATGTCCGCGAACTAACCGTTGTGTTACCAAGCGGAGAAGATATGACGATGGGAAGTCTGAATATCAAGAGTAGTTCGGGATACGATTTGAAAGATTTATTTATCGGATCAGAAGGAACCCTTGGGATTACAACGCAAATTAAATTACGCTTAGTGCCTTTACCAGCGGTGAAAATGTCCTTACTCTTGTCTTTTGAAGATGTTCACGTTGCAACGGATGCGACATTAGCTATTTTAGAATCGGGTGCAGATCCATCTGAGGTCGAGCTTTTTGAAAAAGATGCAGCTTATTTTGCTGAGCAACACATTGGCTTCCCACTACAGGCGAAACTAGGAGACGCATATCTTCTGGTTGAATTGGACGGGAACGATGAAGTCGAGCTCGCGGCTCGAGGAGAATTGATTATGGATGCTGTTCGCGCAACTGCCCTTGAAATTATTCCACTAATCGATAAAGATGATGAGCGAAAAGCTAAAATGATTCGAGACAATTTATTGATTGGATTAATGGAGTATACAAAATATGAAATGCTCGATGAAGTTGTACCGATTAATAAATTTGCTGAACTAATTTCTTATACAAAAGAATTAGGTAAAAAGCACGGGATTAATGTTCTTAACTTTGGACATGCGGGAGACGGGAATATCCATACGATTCTTATGCATGGCGAATTAACCGAAGACGAGTGGGCGACTAGACGCTCTGCTTTACTAGATGATTTATATACAAGGGTATCTGATTTAGGTGGATTACCATCAGCAGAACATGGAATCGGTACGGCTAAGAAGCCATACTTTGAAAAGCTAACAGCCGATACCAATCTAAAATATATGCGTGAAATCAAACGCGTCTTTGACCCCGATAATCGTTTGAATCCGGGTAAAATATTCGA
>DAIOTD010000038.1:7471-12895 GCA_036752205.1 Atopostipes sp. | reverse complement strand
TATCCAGGAGAGACAGTTACAATTTAATAATATCGTAATTTTTAAAATAAATAGAGCCCTTCACAAAAGATGAAGAGCTCTATTTATTTGGTTATTTATTTAATCAGGTTTACTCATCATATTCCTAATAGTTTGTTTATCTGGTGTAACAAATACTGTACTTTGATTATCATAAATAACATATCCAGGTTTTGCTCCATTTGGTTTGTGGACGTGTTTGATTTGTGTGTAATCAACCGGTACAGAAGAGGACAGACGATATTTACTAAAATAAGCTGCTAAAATGGCTGCTTCTTCAATCGTCTTTGCGGTAGGATTATCCGACCGTATGACTACGTGTGATCCTGGAATATCCTTTGTATGCAACCACCAATCTGACTTATGCGCTGTCTTCATAGTAAGTTGATCGTTTTGTTTGTTATTTTTCCCTACATAGATGAGCGTTCCATCAGATGAATAATATTTCTCTGGTCCTGCGGCTTTCTTTTTCTTCCTTTTTTCATTCCGCTGTTTCTTTAAGTAACCTTCATCACGTAATTCATCTCTAATTTCTTCAATATCGTTGCTAGAAGCAATATCTAATTGAGCCAGTATTGAATCAATATAACCAATTTCTTGATTTGTTTGTGGAATCTGAGACTCTAAATGCATTTTACGGCTCTTCATCTTTTGATATCGGCTGAAGTACCATTGTGCATTTTCAGCGGGTGTTTTACGTGGGTCTAGCTCAATCGTTATCGGTTCATTATCCTCGTAAAAATTCTCTAACACGGCTTCTTCTTGACCTTGTTCAACCATATGCATATAAGCAGTGAGAATTTCACCTTTGATTTTTAAATCATCAGAATGACCTGTTTCTTTATAGTCTATTTCTAGCTTTTTAAGTTTATTAACATTTTTCTTTCTTTCATTATTAAGTAACTGAGATAGATCATTTGATTGCTGATGGACACGATCTCTTTCAGCTTTATTTTCATAATATTCATCTAATAAATCAGATAATGTTTTGAAATATGATTTCTCGCCATCGATTGATGCATAATCTAAAGCTGTAAAAGACGTACGATTACCGTCTTCGATGAGGGTTGGTTTTATACTGTGTTCTTTATAGTAATTAATAAATGAGTTGAAAACTGACGTAGAATTATTGTTTTCCTGACTATCGATTAAATAGATGACCTCTTTTGCAGAGTCTCGTCCAAACCCTTGGAAAGTTTTTTGTAGAGAGCTGATTCGTTCTTTTATATTCTCACCCAAAATTGAAACTTCGCCATTGTACACAAAAGGATTTACATTGTCTTGCGGGGGAGCAGGCTTATAATCCGCACCAGGTAATAAGGTCCGGTAGCTATTCAAACTTGGTGGGATATGACGAATGGCTTCATAGAGCTTGTTTTCGTCTTTGTTCACAAGTAATATATTACTGTGTCGTCCCATAATCTCAGCGATTAAGTGATAATGCTGTTCGTCTCCCAACTCATCTCGACCGGTAAACGTAAACTCAATCACTCGATCATTTTCAACTTGCTGAATATCAATTAATGTAGAGTTCTCAATGTATTTTCGAAGAACCATGCAATATTGAGGAGCTTGTTGAGGATTTTCATAACTAATATCTGTAAGCTGCACCCGAGCATATTGAGGATGTGCTGAAAGAAGCAAATGGTGATTCTTTCTATTCGCTCGAATACGTAAAATCAATTCATTATTATATGGTTGGTGTACTTTTGAAACACGACCACCTAAAATGTGTTCTCTTAATTCATCAACCATGGCATGTGTGAATAGACCATCATATGACATAATTTTCACCTTCTTTTAAAGATTTCTAGTAATTATAACACTTATTTTTAGAGGTTTCAGATATAAATTATCGGTAGAAAACGATTAAAAGAGCATCTCAACCTCTATGTGTATTCATTTACTTTAATAAGCTTACATGATATAGTTGATACATACAAATACATAGTTTCGTATGTAAACTAACAGGAGGAACACTGATGGCTAGAACTGTTGATATAAGTGAGATGTTACAAAAAATCACAGCTTTTAATACTCAGTTTTTACAAGCAAAAAGAGAAATCTTATCTCGAGAAAATATAAATGCTTCTGCTATTAATTTAATATCAATTATTGGTGATGAGACCATGACTTTAAAAGAAATAACAGCTATAAGTGAACTTGATAAATCAACTGTATCAAGACAAATTAACTTATTAGTAAAAGACGGGCTTGTGCATCGTGAAATAGGAGAAGATAAAAGATTCTCATTTTTTGAATTAACAGAACAAGCAAAAGCTATTTATAGACAGTATGAGAATGATTTTGTACAATTTATTGAGAGTACTTTACAGGGTTGGTCAGAAGAAGAAAAACAGATGTTTACCGTATTAATTGGACGAGCGAACTACAGTTTTTCAAATAGTTTATCAAAATAAATGTTCTGAAATTTGATGAGGTGTATAAAATGAGTAGAATAGATCGAAAAAAACAAGATAACCAACAAAAACAAAATCCAAGTGATAGTGAAATTAGCAAGATTTATTATATCGTTATCGGAATATTATTGTTGATTTTAATTGGGTTAATTATCTTCATATTTAATAGAAGTGGCGATAATGTTAATTTAAATGATGGTGATAATCAAACCGATGGGTCAGAGCAAGTCGAACCGACAGAACCTGATAACAATTCAGATAGTGATGGGACGGATAACTCTGATGAAGTTGAAGTACCAGATGATAATGAACCAGAAACACCTGATAATACTGAGGACAACTCAAATAATGATGATGAATCATCTGAAGACATGCCTGACAACTCAGGTTCTAATAATGCAGATAGTGAACAAATCGGAGAAACAGTAATTGTTAATAATGAGGCGCCACATGATTCTGATCATGCGGTAGAGTATGCAGCAGGTTCGTCTGATCGAATCGCTATTAAAAATAGAGTAATAGAGGTCACTGGTCTAGATAACGACTTAATTGAATGGTGGATTGGAAACGATGGTCCGGGTAGAGTGAAAGCTACTGTGTCTAATAGAGAAAGTACAATTTATTACGATGTATACTTGCAATATGGTGAAGGGAATTGGCATGTTACCCGATATCAAAGAATTTCAGGAAATTAACGGTATTTATCTAGATAAGGAGTTTATTTATGAAAAGTATAGATAAACATTTCGATATTGCTCAAGAAGTTTTAGATGCAACGAATAAAGAGTTAGCAGAATTATCTCCTGTGAATATATTAATAATAGGTAAAAGTGGAGTAGGTAAGAGCACATTAATTAATAGCCTTTTCCGCGAAAAAATAGCGGATACGGGTATTGGTAAACCTGTAACAAAACATCTTCAAAAGATACATCGTGCAGACGTACCAATTACTCTGTATGATACTCGAGGTCTAGAGTTATCTCCCGCTGTGCAAAGACAAGTTAAAGATGAAATTTATAATCTTATTCAAGAAAATAAAAATACAAAAGATGAAATTCATGCAGCATATTATTGTATCCAAGCGACTTCTTCACGAATAGAAGAGTCAGAGATTGAGTTGATTAAAAATATTTCGAATAATATACCAGTAATTTTAGTGTTGACTCAAGCGATTGGTGAGCAGGCGAAAGAATTTCATCATATAATAGAAGAGATGAATCTACCTGTTGTAGGAGTTCACAGTGTATTGGCTCAACCATATGTTATTTCAGAAGATTACACTCTGCAAGCATTTGGTTTAAAAGAGTTAGTTAATCGAACATTCAATTTAATTCCTGAGGATGTCCGAAAGGCTTTTATTAATGCCCAGCAAGTAGATATAGAACGTAAAGTTGAAAGTGCGAAAAACTGGGCTAGACGCTATATTCTGACAACTTTTGGTGTAGGCTTTATACCAATACCTTTTTCGGATGCTTCTTTATTAGTCCCAATGCAAGTGGCTCTACTTAGTCATATAACCGTTATATTTGGAGTATCTTTAGATCGGGCTACCATGTTAAGTATAGTAGCAGCTGTTGGTGGGACGGGATCTGCTACCTATGTAGGCCGTTCATTCGTTTCGAACGCTATAAAGTTTATACCTGGAGTTGGAACGGTTGTAGGTGGGCTTATTAGTGGTACAACTGCCTCTGTTATTACACGTGCATTAGCCTTTAGTTACATTCAAGTGTTAAAAGTCATTGCGACCAATGAACTTCATGGAATTGAGACACCAGCAGATAAAATCCTTTCTTTAATGGAAAGTCAATTTAAAAAGTATATCCGTAATGATAAAAAGGAACTAAAAAAAGGGACTGAATCTTTAGATACATCTAAAGATTCAGTTTTAGTCAAAGCAGCTGTAGCTAAACGAACAGTAGAAAAGTTTTTCAAGAGAAATTTTAAAAGTTAACTAAACAGGGGTGTGTAAAATGGCGAATGAGATTCAAGGATACATTGAAAAATTAAAGAAAAATAATATTCGCATGACCTCTCAAAGAATAGCTATTTTAGAATTTCTTGCGACAGATGGTAATCATCCAACTGCTAATGAAATTTATCAAGCGTTGAAAGATAAGAATCCTAATATGAGCATAGCGACGGTATATAATAATTTACTCTTTTTTAAGAAAGCAGGTATTCTTAAAGAGATACCTTTTGGAGAGGGGTCAAATCGCTATGACTTGACCGATACGAAGCATTATCACGCCGTGTGTGAAAACTGTGGAAAAGTGGTTGATTTTGATTACCAAGAATTAGAGAAGATTAACACTATTGTCGAAAACCAAATTAATTTCAAGGTTTTAGATCATAATTTTAAAGTTACAGGTCTATGTGAGAACTGTAAATAAATACATAAAAAGGCTATGGCGTTCAGATAAACTGAAGACCATAGCCTTTTAAATATACAGTTATAGCGAAGGGTTGGAGACGCTGATAACCATATTGAACGGAGAATAAGGGATTTGAACCCTCGAAACGGTCGAACCGTTTACACGATTTCCAATCGTGCTCCTTCAGCCACTCGGACAATTCTCCAATATTTACAACTCATTTATGATATCACGGCGTGTATTTTTTGTCAATTTGTAAAATAATAGCGAAAATTTTAAATAATTAAGTTAAATTCTAGCGAGTACCTTACTGTTCGATTCATTGTATGCTATATTAATAAAGCAGAATAAAACAAGTTTGGAGCTATCAAAATGAAAAAGAATAATGGGAAATTTTTTATCATCATCGGATTCTTATTACTTATCGCAGGATTTATGTTAATGCCTGATGATCGAGTCATTGGAAGTATAGGTATTTTCTTTGGAGCGACGAATATATTTAAAGGCATACAATTATCTAGAGGCGTCCAGCCATTTGTTGTCCGTAAGCAATTAGAGCGAGAACGAAAAATAGATGAAGAATTAAAAGATGAAATTGAAATGAAATCCAAAAA
>DAIOTD010000038.1:0-7371 GCA_036752205.1 Atopostipes sp. | reverse complement strand
AACGAGAGATTACTAAAGTCAGAATTAATGGATTTATTTTTGAGTTTGAACATACTTAAAACCTCCTTATACAAGCAATTTTAAGCCTTATTTTACTTGTGGTCAAAGTATTCACTCCTATAAAAACATTTTATATCATAATAGATAGTTTTTTTAATCATATACCGATATAATAGGAAGATGAATCTAAAAAGTAAAAAAGTATTGATAGAAAGAAGGATTTACTAGATGGATATAAAAAAGAATTGGTCTAATTTATTGGGTTTATCGATAATCGTCGTGCTCGTCTATTGGAGTGTGAATAATTTAAGTTCTATTGGTACATTTTTTAGTATTTTAAGTTCAGCTTTCACCCCATTTATTATAGGTGGAGCTTTAGCATTTATTTTAAATATACCAATGACAGTAATAGAAGAAAAACTAACAAAATATACAGGGGCATATAGAAAATGGTATAGAGCTTTATCTATTCTTGTCTCCTTTTTAATCGTCGTTTTTTTCTTTTACTTTTTAATTTTCTTAATCATACCAGATTTAGAACAGACAATAACGTCCTTCGTAGAGGTAGTTCCTACGGCCGTAAGATCCCTTATCGAATTTGCGACAAACTTTATTGAAAATAACCAAAGAACAGTTGATTATGTTCAAAGCTTAAATATTGATATTAACAGCCTTCAACAGGAAGCTATCTCAACGATTCAAAATTTTGCGACGAACTTAATTGGTAATACATTGAATTTTGTAATGACCTTTATTGATAGTGTCGTTACGATATTCATTGCAGTGATTTTTGCAATATATATTCTATCAATTAAAGAAGCGTTAGCACGTCAAAGCAAGAAATTAGTCTACGGAACTGTATCGTTAAACTGGGCTAATTACTTGGTAAATATAGCTAGGAAAGCCAATGAAATTTTTTCGAATTTCGTTGGTGGACAAATTGTAGAAGCTATCATACTCGGTGTTCTGATGTATATCGGGATGAGTTTGCTCGGATTTCCATATAAATTATCCGTATCTGCTATCACTGGTGCCTTGGCTTTGATTCCAATTTACGGTGCACTCTTAGGTGGATTGGTAGGTTTCATGTTGATTTCTGTTGTAAGTTTTCCGCAAGCGATTGGATTTATTATATTCACTGTAATTATTCAGCAAATCGAAGGAAACCTTATTTATCCTCGTGTAGTTGGGAATAGTGTCGGTCTACCAGGTATTTGGGTCATGATGGTTGTTACCGTTGGTGGTTCATTATTTGGGCTAGTTGGCATGCTTGTCGCTGTTCCAACTTTCTCATTATTTTATTCATTAGTATCGGCTACGATTAACCATAGATTAAATCAACGAAACTTAGTTGTAGAATCGGATACAAATAACGTACACAAAAAATATAAATCAAGATAAAATTTAAGGTCAACTTTTATGATAATTGTTGACCTTTTTTAGTCTTTTTATTTTTAAGGCTATCATGAATAATAAATCATTTGGCTGCGTGTTCGTAATTGTAAAGTATTAAAGCAAAGATTGATTTTTGTGACTATGTGACTTAAAATTATAAAAGAGATTTTTTCTAGGAGGAGTTTTGATTGTTAGAAAGTAAGAAGAAAAAAATACAGCTTAAAGACCTCATTTCAATAGGAGTTTATACAGCTATTTATTTTATAATTTGTGCTTTAGCAGCTGGTTTAACGGTATTGATTATACCTGGTTACTCGTATGCATTTATTCCAGTTATTACATCATTATTAGCCGGAACAATTTATATGTTAATGGTTGCGAAAGTACCAAAATTCGGTGCAATTTCGATTATGGGTTCAATAATGGGAATTTTCTTTTTAATTGTCGGTCGATTTCCAGGTGCAACAGTTATTGCTATTGTTATTTCAATATTAGCAGACGTTATCGCGTATTTATTTAAATACCGAAATAAAGTTGGCGTTTTATTTAGTTATATTATCTTTTCATATAGTTTAATTGGTCCTGTTGTCCCGATGATTTTTTTCCCCTCATTTTATCAAGATCAATTGATTGAACAGGGGCGCGATGCTGCTTATATAGAAGGTGTCTTTCAAAGTGTTTCTGAATATACGCTGATTATTTTAGTAGTATCCATATTAATTATGTCTGTAATAGGTGGAGTTTTTGGACAGAGAATGATGAAAAAGCACTTTGAAAAAGCAGGGATTGTATGATAGTTAAGGGGTTTGATCCTAGAGCTAAATTATTAATGATTATTTTAGCGGCGGTATACGTCACAATAGACTTATCCATTCTATTAGAAATTAGTTTAATTCTGATTTTTATCCTGCCGTTCTTTGTTTCAAATTTACCTTTAATTGGTTCAAGTTTTTTCGTCATATATGTAGTTCAGTTACTAGGGAGTCTCTATTTATTACCATATGTAGAGAGTCCTTTCTTCATTTACATTGTTTCTTTTATATTTAATGGATTTCGCCTATTATTACCTGGGATTATTGCTGGGACATTTGCAATTAAAACAACAAGCGTTAGTGAATGGGTTGCGACGTTTAAAACCTTACGTGTTCCAAATTGGTTATTAATTCCGATTGCAGTTATGTTACGTTTTTTTCCAGCAGTTAGGGAAGATTACCATCATATTAGAAAAGCAATGGCTTTTAGAGGAATCGGTACTAGCGCTCTCGATTTACTAAAAAAACCAGCTACAACTTTTGAATATATTCTTATTCCATTACTTATGAATGCGACACAAGTAGCAGAAGATTTAACGGTGTCTGCGTTAACTAAAGGACTAAGCTTACCAGGTAAACATACTACGATTGTTCAGTTGAAATGGACAGTTTCGGACTGGCTACTCATTATAGCAGCCTTAATTCCATTTATTCTAAACATAGGAGGTACTGTATCATGACAAGGATGATTCAAAGTAATGCTGTTTCTTTTCAATATTTACATACTACAGAGGCCTTCTTAAAAGACATCAATATAAACGTTAATAAAGGTGAATGTATTTTGATTTGCGGTGCAAGTGGAAGTGGTAAATCAACTTATTCGCGAATATTAAATGGAATCAGTCCTGCTTATATAGAAGGAGAGTTGTCTGGAGAACATTTCACAGCTGATTTAAGAGCTGGAGAATCTGAAATTGAAGAGTACGTTCCAAAAGTAGGCAGTGTGTTTCAAAACCCAAAGACCCAACATTTTACAGTTGATGCAATGAGTGAATTGGCTTTTCCGCTTGAAAATACAGGAGTAGACCCAGAGATTATCAGAGAAAAAATAATTGAAAAATCTGAAGCTTTGGAAGTCGACCACCTTTTAGACCGTAATTTATTTGAAATGTCGGGTGGAGAGAAGCAGCAAATTGCTTTCGTTGCTGCAAATATGTTAGAACCTATTATATTGATACTAGATGAGGTAACGAGTAATTTAGATCAAGAGGCTATCGAACGAATTCGTAATATGGTCTTGAAGTTAAAGGCAACCGGTCAAACAATTATTATTTTCGAACATCGATTAGCTTGGACAAGAGGGATAGTCGATCGTTATTTATTATTTGATGATGGTAAAATAAAAAAAGAATGGTCAGCAGATGAATTTAATCAATTAACGAATGACCAATTACATGATTTAGGATTACGTTCGATGGATTTGGATGCACACCGTGAGCAAATCCAGTTAAAGTTAAAAGCGTCAAATAATAGTGCGAATGCTAAACTATCTACTAAAAATTTAGCAGTTGGCTATTTGGATCATAAGGTATTGAATAATTTGGATCTATCTTTTAATGCTGGGGAAGTTACAGGATTACTAGGACCAAATGGAACAGGTAAATCGACTTTAGCTAATACGCTATCGGGTCTACAAGAATCGATTACAGGTCAGATTCTATGGGACAATAAAGTTGTATCAAAAAAGGAACTGATCCAAAAAAGCTATTTGGTTATGCAAGATATGAACTATCAATTATTTAGTGATTCCGTTGAGAATGAAATACTTCTTGGTGCGAAGCATCCTGAATATCTCGATGATTTATTAAATGCATTAAATCTAAGCGAATTTAGAGATAGACACCCAATGAGCCTATCAGAAGGTCAGAAGCAAAGAGTTGTTATCGCATCCGCTTTATTGTCAGGTAAAGAAATTATTATCTTTGATGAACCAACCAGTGGCTTGGACTATGAACATATGGAACGGTTTGGAAACTTACTTAGTGATTTAAAAAAATCTAAAAACGTTATTATTGTAATAACTCATGATGAAGAATTGGCCTCTAAATGGTGTGACTCAATTATACAATTAAAAAAATAAGATAAATTACCCTGGACAGTAAAATGTTCAGGTTTTTTGTTTAAGAAAAAGAAAGGAAATTTATATTACACAAAGTGGACCTAAATTCGGATACAAGTGAAAGATATAAAGAATAGGATTGGAAGCGATTACCATTGTTATTAACTTCACAAAGTATTTATGGATATCTAATTACAGAATGTTGTTATTTTCATGAACGTTGATGTATCAGTGTCAGATACGGTAAAATGAATACGTTTTCATTTAGTTAAAATATTCACAAAGGGGTTTACAAGTTAAAAAGTATGGTATACAATGTGAATGAATTAACAAACAATATAACTTTAGGAGATGAAATCATGGTTGAAATGGTTAAGTCAAAAGAAGAATTAGCTTTCGATGAAGTAGATAAATTAGTAAAAAAGGGTGTCAAAGCGTTAGAGGCATTTAATGAACTGGATCAAGAAGCAATTGATTACATCGTTGCGAAAGCATCAATCGCTGCATTAGATCAACACGGTAAATTAGCCAAATTAGCAATAGACGAAACAAAGCGTGGTATTTTTGAAGATAAAGCAACTAAAAACTTATTTGCATGTGAGCATGTTACAAACCATATGCGACATATGAAAACGGTAGGAATTATTGATGAGGATGAAGTTAACGGTGTAACTACAATTGCTGAACCACTAGGTGTAATTTGTGGGATTACTCCAACTACAAATCCAACATCTACTACCATTTTTAAATCATTAATTTGTTTAAAAACAAGAAACCCAATCATCTTTTCATTCCACCCAGGAGCTTTAAGTTGTTCTGCAGCAGCTGCGAAAGTAGTTTATGACGCAGCAGTAGAAGCAGGCGCTCCAAAAGACTGTATCCAGTGGATTGAAAAACCTTCATTACAGGCTACTGATGCTTTAATGAAACATGATGATATTGCAACGATTTTAGCAACTGGTGGTAACGCAATGGTTAAAGCAGCTTACTCATGTGGTAAACCTGCTATGGGGGTTGGAGCAGGTAACGTTCCAGCTTACGTTGAAAAATCAGCAAACATTAAACAAGCAGTTCATGATATCGTGATGAGTAAGTCATTCGATAACGGTATGATTTGTGCTTCTGAATCAGCAGCGATTGTTGATAAAGAAGTATACGATGAATTTAAAAATGAAATGAAAACTTACAACACGTACTTTGTTAATAAGAAAGAAAAAGGCTTGTTAGAACAATACTGTTTTGGAGTGAAGGCATACAGTAAAAATGTTTCGGAAGCTAAGTTAAACCCTGACGTGGTTGGAATGAATGCTGACGTTATTGCTGAAAGAGCAGGATTCAAAGTTCCAGAAAACACTTCAATCTTAGCTGTTGAAATCGAAAAAGTCGGAACGGAAGAACCAATGTCTCGTGAAAAACTATCACCTGTACTAGGTGTATTAAAATCAACATCCCAAGATGATGGTATTGAGAAGAGTCGTCAAATGGTTGAATTCCACGGATTAGGCCACACTGCAGCAATTCATACTGCTGATGAAGATTTATCAAACCGTTTTGGTGAGATAGTAGATGCTATGCGCTTAGTTTGGAACTCACCATCAACATTTGGTGGTATCGGAGATATGTACAATGCTTTCAATCCTTCATTTACTTTAGGGTGTGGATCATACGGACAAAACTCTATAGGAGATAACGTCAGTGCAATGCACCTCTTAAACTATAAAAAAGTTGGGAGACGTAGAAATAATATGCAATGGTTTAAAATTCCTTCAAAAATATACTTTGAACGTGATTCAATCCAGTACCTACAAAAAATGCGTGACGTAGAGAAAGTTATGATCGTTACAGATGATTCAATGGTAGAATTAGGGTTCTTACAAAAAATTATCGAGCAATTACATCAAAGACGTAATAAGGTTATTTATCAAGTATTTACGGATGTTGAACCAGATCCAGATATTACTACTGTAAGACGCGGAACAGCTTCGATGCAAGAATTCCAACCGGATACTATCATTGCATTAGGTGGAGGTTCACCAATGGATGCTGCGAAAGCAATGTGGTTATTCTATGAACAACCTCAAGTTGAATTTACGGACTTAGTACAAAAGTTCTCTGATATTCGTAAACGTGCTTTCCGATTCCCAGAATTAGGTAAAAAAGCGAAGTTTGTTGGGATTCCAACAACATCAGGTACTGGTTCTGAAGTAACGCCATTTGCTGTTATCTCTGATAAAGAGAACAACAAAAAGTATCCATTAGCAGATTATTCGCTAACTCCTACCGTAGCAATTGTTGACCCAGCACTTGTTATGTCAGTTCCAAAATCAGTTACTGCAGACACGGGTATGGACGTATTAACTCACGCTGTAGAAGCTTATGTTTCAGTGATGGGTAACGACTATACAGATGGACTAGCTTTACAAGCAATTAAATTAGTATTTGAAAACTTAGAAAAATCAGTAGAAGTTGGAGACTTTGATTCAAGAGAAAGAATGCATAACGCTTCAACTATGGCTGGTATGGCATTTGCAAATGCTTTCCTAGGAATTTCTCACTCAATGGCTCATAAAGTAAGTGCGCATTTCCGTACAATTCACGGACGTACAAACGCAATCTTACTTCCATACGTCATTCGATATAACGGAACTCGTCCGTCTAAGACATCGAACTGGCCTAAATATAACACGTACCGTGCGGATGTTCACTATCAAGAAATTGCTAAAATGTTAGGTTTACCTGCATCTACGCCTGAAGAGGGTGTAGCGTCATTTGCACAGGCAGTGTACGACTTAGGTGAGAGAATCGGAATTAAGATGAGCTTTGAAGGTCAAGGAGTAAACAAGGAAGAGTTTATGGCCAAAACAAGCGATATTGCTTATGAAGCATTTGAGGACCAATGTACGCCAGTTAACCCAAGATTAGCACTTGTTTCAGATATGAAAGAAATCTTAGAAGATGCTTATAAAGGTTATGGTGAACAACCAGGTAGAATTAAATAGAAAATTTAGATTTAAAAAGCCACTTAGCAATAACGCTAAGTGGCTTTTTCTATGATTTAAATTATTAATCGACTAAATTTCCGACTACTTCTAAGTTTTCTAAAAC
>DAIOTD010000037.1:3217-13609 GCA_036752205.1 Atopostipes sp. | reverse complement strand
AGAGTAATGAATGACAAATCGGCTAATAAAATGATGGTTTCACCTCCATAGTAATTACACTCTTAGACTTGTCCACATCTTATCCACAGTTTGTGTGGATAAGTATATGATATAAAGGTTATTAATAAGAGGGTTATAACTATAATAATTTCACCTGTGGATAAACTTTGTATTACACACAGAATTTATACATTAATGTCTCTAAATTCCTAAAAGTGTTTACAGTTATTTATTTTTTAAAGCGGGAATAGTGTCAAGCTTTTATCGTTGCAATTTATAAGATGGAACGCTTACAATTGAGATACAAATTCTATAAAAAAGTAGATATTGTATTTTAAATGTATGTCAGCTATATAAAATAAAGGAGGCGCTATTTCGCGATGAAAAAATTAGGTAAAGTGGTATCTCTATTTATGATGAGTTTGCTACTAGTAGCTTGTGGCAATGAGTCCACGGATGGAATTGAATCAGGAATAACTGACGATAACGATGCAAGTGTGGTTAACTATGTGGCAGTTCAAGAAATATCCGGGTTGGATTCAGTCCTCATATCAGATACGAATACATCCAGTCATGTTGGGCATATTCAAGAAGGTCTATATTGGGAAGATGAGAATAGTCAGGTTCACCCAGCTCTAGCTGAGGATATGCCTGAAATATCAGATGATGGACTAACTTATACGATCAAACTACGTGAAGATGCTGAATGGGAAAATGGTGACCCGATAACCGCAGATGATTTTGTCTTTGCTATCCAACGATTAGTTAATCCAGATGTCGGTGCGAGTTTCTCTTATTTAGCAGAATCCATTGAAAATGCGAACGAAATTATTGCAGGTGAAATGGCAGTAGAAGAACTTGGAGTGACGGCTCCTGACGAGTATACTGTTGAGATACGTTTAACGAAACCAATCCCTTATTTATTAAATATTTTAGCTTTCTCGCCTTTATATCCTCAAAATAGAGCATTTGTAGAAAGTCAAGGTGATCAATACGGAACGAGCTCAGATACGGTGTTATCTAGTGGTCCGTATACAATTGAAGGTTGGGATGCTGCAGCACAGAAGTGGACTTTCCAAAAGAACGAAAACTATTACAAAGCAGATGACATTGCAATCGATACGATTAATGTTCAAGTAATTAAAGAAGTAACGACGAACGTAAACTTATATGAATCTGGACAAGTTGACAATGCTATTTTACAAGGTGAGCTTGCAAGACAATATAGTAATCACGACGACCTTGTTCAAACAGAATACGCAGGAACTATGTACATTTACTTTAACTATGAAAATGATCTGTTCCAAAATGAAAAGTTAAGAGAGGCTATTTACCTAACTATAAATAGTGATGAGTTAACAGAATCGGTGCTTGGAGATGGATCACAGCCATTAGTTTCATTTGTGCCTAGAAACTTTATCTACAACCCTGAAACGGATGCAGATTTTGTGGATGATTTAGGTTTAGAGGGGCAATATGATCAAGAACGAGCAACGGCTCTATGGGAAGAAGCAAAGACTGAATTAGGTGTAGAAGAGTTAACACTGAATCTTTTAGCAAGTGATACCGAATCGGTTCGAACAGTTACAGAATATATCCAAGGTCAAATTCAAAGTGCTTTACCGGGTATAACTGTTTCACTACAAAATGTTCCTACTAAAAATAGAATTGAACAATCTAGAGCTGGTGATTTTGACTTATTAGTAGCGGGTTGGGTAGCAGATTATGCAGATGGATTGAACTTCTTACAGGTTCTGCAGTCCGAGTCGAATTATAATTATGGTCGCTATAACAATCCAACATATGATGAAGCTTATTATGCTGCGGATACGGAAAATGTGGGTGACGAAGTAGCTAGATACCAAAGTATGCTTGATGCCCATCAAATTGCAACGGATAACACGGCATTTGTACCACTGTATCAGAGTGTTCGTACTCAATTAAGAAATCCTCGTATTAAAGACTTAACCTTAAGAGCTGTTGGAAATGAGTTTGACTTTAGAACAGCCTATATTGAGGAATAGAATAAATAATTTAATATAGCAGGATCTGTATTTGGGCTGAAGAATATAAAGAGTCATTGTCTTTCAGTGTTATAAAAGATCCTGCTTTTTATTTGAAAAGTGATGAATAATTTAAAAAATTAATGAAGGAGGTTAAGTAGATGAATAAATCCTACGTAAAATATTTGCTTCGTCGAGTCTTATTTATTGTGCTAACCTTATTTCTTATTGCGACTATTACCTTTTTATTATTAAATTTTTTACCTGGAACGCCTTATACAAATGAAGAACGTATGACGGATGCTCAAATCCTCATTATGAATGAACGTTATGGTTTAAATGAGCCTTTACTCGTTCGGTATTTTCAATACT
Source organism: Atopostipes sp. (assembly GCA_036752205.1). Taxonomy (GTDB): domain Bacteria; phylum Bacillota; class Bacilli; order Lactobacillales; family Carnobacteriaceae_A; genus Atopostipes. Next base: position 11,234 of record DAIOTD010000037.1, on the reverse strand, counting down.
TAGCCAATATTTTAAGGGGGGATTTTGGTATATCTTTTCAATTTAATAATATCCCTGTATCACAAATCCTAAGTTCACGTATTAGTGCAACCCTTCAGTTAGGCTTACAAGGTATACTCCTTGGAGCTTTTTTAGGTATACTCCTTGGTGTAATGGCAGCGATATTTCGGACAACTTGGGTGGATCATTCAGCGACATTTATTGCTATTATCGGACGTTCTGTTCCCAATTTTGTATTTGCAGTATTACTTCAGCAATTATTTTCAGTTAGTGTAAGATGGTTTCCAATTATCTGGGATGGCACATTGTATTCCTCTGTTCTTCCGACAATCGCTTTAGCTATAGCGCCATTAGCGGATACATCACGTTTTGTACGGACTGAAATGGTAGAAGTACTCAACTCAGATTATATTGAATTGGCACGAGCAAAGGGATTATCAAGATATTCTATTGCATTTAAACATGGTCTGAGAAATGCATTGGTTCCAATTGTCACGGTGCTGGGCCCATTATCAGCCTCATTAATGACAGGTTCAATGGTCATCGAGAATATTTATGCTATTCCTGGTGTAGGGGAATTATTTGTTCAAGCTATATTGACGAATGATTATCAGATTATAATGGCAGTAACCATTTTTTACTCATTTTTACTATGTAGTATTTTACTATTTGTGGATATTTTATATGGTTTAATTGATCCTCGTATTCGAGTTGACGAAGAAGGAGGTAAAAATAAATGACTGAAGAAGTAAAAACAAATGAAATGTTAGCTACAGAAAAGTTTACACGCGTACCGCGTAAGCCTACTGAAGAGACAGAAAAAATCGTTGGAACGTCGCTAACGTATATACAGGATTCTTGGCGTCGTTTAAAGAAAAATAAAATTGCAATGGTTTCTTTACTCTTATTATTTATCGTTGTTTTACTCGCTATTTTTGCACCGATTATTGCACCGTATCATTTTGCAGAACAAAGTCCTCGTTATGCGAATTTACCTCCGAAAATACCCGGTTTAGAAAATATTAGGCTCTTTAACGGAATGGGTAAAGTGGGGGATCAGTTGGTGGATCGTTATGCGGCTGCAAACGTACCCAATGAACAATATTACTACTTAGGGACAGACGTTTTAGGAAGAGACTTACTGTCAAGAATATTATATGGGACGCGTATATCTATCTTTATTGGTGTGTGTGCGGCGTTATTTAATTTACTGATTGGTTTACCTTATGGCCTTATTTCTGGATGGATGGGTGGTAAAGTCGACAACACCATGATGCGTTTTTTAGAAATATTATCTGGGGTACCGAATCTAGTTGTCGTTATTTTATTATTACTGGTCCTTGAACCTGGTTTAATTTCAATTATTATCGCACTCGGATTAACGGAATGGATTGCAATGGCTCGGCTCGTTCGAGCACAAACATTTCGATTAAAAAATCAAGAATATGTTTTAGCTGCACGAAGTTTAGGTGAATCACCGATTAAAATTGCTTTTAAACACTTGATACCAAATATGTCCGGTGTAATCATTATTCAAACGATTTATTCGATTCCATCTGCCATATTCTTTGAAGCGTTTCTTAGTTTTATTGGATTAGGCGTACCGGCACCGAATGCATCACTCGGAACACTCATAAATGATGGGTACCCAACCTTCCAGTTTTTACCCCATCTGATGTGGTATCCTGCTGCGATGATTAGTTTGATCTTAATTTCATTCAATATGTTTGCGAACGGCTTAAGAGATGCACTAGACCCGAGAACACTGGATTAGGAGTGATGAAAATGAGTGAAAACATTCTAGAAATAAAGGATTTACACATTAGTTTCAATACTTTTAATGGGAAAGTGCAAGCCGTTCGTGGGGTAAATATTGCATTACGGAAAGGCGAAACTTTAGCTATAGTGGGTGAGTCTGGTTCGGGAAAATCCGTAACTGTGCGCTCCATCATGCAACTGTTAGCCAACAATACAAATTATGAAAAAGGTGAAATTCTTTTCGAATCTCAAGATTTGTTGTTGAAATCAGATAGTGAAATGCGAAAGATTCGTGGAGAAAAAATCGCCATGATTTTTCAAGATCCAATGACTTCTTTAAATCCAGTCATGAAAATAGGCAAGCAAATTGTGGAACCGATACGATTACATCAAAATAAATCAAAAAAAGAAGCGTATAAAATAGCGGAAGAACTCTTAGAGCTAGTCGGTATTCAAGATGCTGATAAAAGAATGAATCAGTATCCGTTTCAATTTTCAGGAGGACAAAGACAAAGGATCGTGATTGCAATTGCTCTTGCTTGTGAACCGGATATACTGATTGCGGATGAACCTTCCACAGCTCTGGATGTAACCATTCAAGCGCAAATTTTAGAGTTGTTTAAAAAGATTCAAAAAGAACTGAATATGTCGATTATCTTTATTACGCATGATTTAGGTGTCGTTGCAAATGTGGCCGATAGAGTAGCTGTTATGTATGCTGGGAAGATTGTTGAAATTGGGGACGTTCTAGATGTTTTTTATAATCCAAGACACCCCTATACTTGGGGATTATTATCCTCAATGCCGACTACCCAAACACATGGCAAGCTCAATACGATTCCAGGCTCACCGCCAGATTTACTGGATCCACCGGTTGGCGATGCTTTCGCGGTCAGAAGTGACTATGCAATGGCAATCGATTTTGAAAAAGAACCTCCCATGTTTCAAATATCGGATTCACATTTTGCAGCTACATGGTTAGAGCATCCAGATGCACCTGAGATGCAACCTCCAGAAGTTATACAGGAAAGGTATAAACGTTTTGAACAGTTGGAAAAAGGAATTGAGCCAGAAGTGAATCCTTTAAAAGTAAACAGTTCGGATGAAAACGAACCATTAAGTCATGAAGAAATATCGGAGAATCGACTGTTTGAAAACCAAGAAAATAGCCCAAAGAAAGAGAGGGACTAAGGTATGGATAGGTCTGAGCGGATCGTTAAAGTACGTAATCTAGTACAAACGTTTAATCAAAATCAAAAAAATGAAGTACGTGCGATTGATCATGTGTCCCTAGATATTTTTAAAGGTGAAACCTTGGGATTGGTTGGTGAATCAGGTTCTGGGAAAACGACGCTGGGTCGAGCAATTAATCGATTATATACCCCGACTAGTGGTGAGATTTTCTTTCAAGGAGAAGATATTGCTAAGATTCATAAACGTAAAGAACAATTAGCTTTTCGAAAAGATGTTCAAATGATTTTTCAAGACCCTTATGCATCTTTAAACCCACGAATGAAAGTAATGGATATTGTAGCTGAGGGGATAGGAGTGCATAATCTAGCTAAAAATGAACAAGATAAAAAAGAGAGAGTGTATTCTTTATTGAAAACGGTCGGCTTGAATCCAGATCATGCCTCTCGTTATCCGCATGAATTCTCTGGAGGTCAGCGCCAACGTATTGGAATTGCCCGAGCTTTGGCTGTAGAACCGAAACTGATTATAGCGGATGAACCGATATCGGCTCTAGATGTATCTGTTCAAGCGCAGATTGTCAATTTATTGATGGATTTACAAGACGAATTAGAGCTGACCTATCTTTTCATAGCCCATGACTTATCAATGGTGAAATACATCAGTGATCGAATAGCTGTGATGTATTCAGGTAAGATTGTCGAGCTAGCGGATAAAGATGATTTGTACGATACTCCTCTTCATCCTTATACAAAAAGTTTATTGTCAGCCATTCCTTATCCAGACCCATTACTCGAACGAAAAAGAACACGTATAACTTATCATCCAGCCCCTTTACTAGGTGATGAAGCGTTGCATGAAATTCAGTCAGGGCATTATGTTTACTGTTCGGCGGATCGTATTCCGGAGTTTCAAAAAGATTTTCAGTCACAGTAGAGTATTTGTTTTAGAATGTATTTCTTTTTAAAGACAAAAATTTGAAAAGCAACACCTTCAAGTAAAATTGAGAGTGTTGCTTTTCTTATATCGTCAGTAGTCAATAATGTGTACAGACACGGTGTCACTTTCTTTAATAAGCTTGTAGACTGGACATCGTAGACTGGCTGCATGAACAATATCTTCTATAACTTCTGGATTTAAATCATCAATGGCAGCAAGAATTAGAACGTCAAAGAGAAAACCCATGCCTTCTAGTTCTTTTTTTAGCTGTACTTTCACTTCTACGCGGCTTTTATTCACAAGTTTTTTCTCTTTCAAAATAGCCTTAATCGTTGAATTGAAACAGGTACTGAGAGACAAGCCCAATAACTCTTCGGGGTTCGTCCCAATTTGATTATTTAATGGGCTAGAAACTTTTACACTCAGTCCATCTTCCTTATTGATGTAAGTCTCACCATTTACACCATCTTTGTTTACAGCGATGGTTTCATATAAGTAATCTTTCTTCATCTTTTTCATCCTTCGATTATTCAATAATTGTAATTTTTTCAGTTCGCTCTTTTGCAGGTGGGTTTTCTGCTGGAACGCCAATCGGCAAGATGGTCCAACAAATATGGTTAGAAGGAATTTCCATTTCATCAAGAACTGCTCGAACACCTGAATGATGACATTGGTTACGAATTTGATCTGTCCATGTTGTACCTAGTCCAAGAGCAGTTGCGGCAAGGTAAGCATTTTGAACAGCTAATCCTGTTTCAATCTGACTGTAGGTATAGTTATCAGGCATACTAATTAAAAGTAATGCATCCGCTTGATAGAAATCATAATTTCTTTGTCCAATCGCGGTTCCTAAAGCAATTTGCAGTTTATTAATTAATCCCTTGTTCTGGACAATCGTAAATGTCCGATTTTGTAAATTAACGGATGTTGCGGTAGCTCGAGCAGCTTTGGCAATTAATATTAAATCATCGTATGTAACTTTCTCGTCTGTAAATTGACGAATACTTTTTCGACGATGTATCACATCAAATATATCTTGGTTCATATATTTCACCTCTACCTAATGATAAGAAAGGAAAAGTCATTTAGCAAATATTCCTTCTGGCAAATCGATATGAAATCATAATTAGCATGTTTGAAGTCAGTTTTTACGTTATAATAGATGAAGTAACATGTGTCTCTGAATTAAAATATGCTATAGAAAAGGAGGACGAGGGAATGAGTGAAGAACATGAAATTGTACAACGTGTGTATGATGCTAAAGGTGATATGCTGGCAGCTGATGCCTTAATTACTGATTATCTCCCTTTTATCAAAGCACAAGTCTCTAAAGTCATGAAACGCTCTGTTGATGTGACACAAGAAGATGAGCTGAGTATTGGAATGATTGCCTTCCATGAAGCGATTAATGCTTATTCTAAAACACGTGGTAATTTTCTAGCCTATGCCTCGTTACTCATACGAAATCGAATTATTGATTATTGGCGTAAGAATGATCGGCACAACAAGGTGGTATCACTCGATACACCTGCAAGTGAGGACGAATCATCAAAGCTGGATTATATTCCAGACAGTGGTGCTTCACATGACGAAAGCTTAGTTGTTCGAGAAGCAACAAAAGATGAAATCATCGAATTAAGTGCACAAATGGAAGAGTTTGGGGTCTCGTTAACGGATGTATCGGATAATAGTCCAAAACAAGATCGAACATTAAAAGCTTGTCAAAGAGTCGTTGCCTATGCGAAAGACGAAGAAGAGTTAATGGAGGATTTCTTGCGTACCAAACGATTACCATTAGCAGAGTTAGTGAAACAAACGAAAGTAGCACGGAAAACCATTGAGCGTCATCGAAAATACATCATAGCCTTACTATTAATCTACTCCAACGGTTATGAAATTATTCGAGGGCACTTGACTGAAGTTATGAAAGGGGTGACCGCGAAATGAAATATTTAGTCATGGAGAGTGCAAACTCTTACGCGGTACTCTTAGATGAACAAGGTCGTTTTGTTACCAGTGCAAATCTAGGTTATGAAATAGGAGACACTGTCACAAATCCAGTAATTCTATTAGACAAACCTTTAGAAAAAGTTGAAGGACGTTCGAAAGTAACGAACCGCGTTCTAACTGCAATAGTCGCTATAGCCGCAATGATTCTTCTTGTATTTGGAATCAGCTATTACCAGCAAACGATTAAACCTTATACTTCTATTTACATGGCTATCAACCCAGAAGTGGAGATGGTCTTAAATAAATCTGGTAAGGTAATCGATGTTACTGGTACAAATGAAGATGGACGAACGATCGTCGAATCGTATGATTATAAAGGGAAAAATAAATCGCTTATCACAAATGAGTTAGTTAGTCGTGCGATAGAGATGGGCTATTTAGCGGAAGGTGGATATGTTTCAATTGCGATTGATACACCAGATGAAGCGTTATTTGAACAATATGGTATTGATTTAAGACGAGATTTAGAAGAGCGAACAGGTATCACGATTGAAATAACTGATATGGAAAATAGAAATCAGCGACCGAATAACCCATCTGTAGATGAACCAGCGGATGATTCGGGTTACGATAAATCTAGTTATGACGAACCAGCTATTAAGGAACCGAAAGAACCGTCGGAACCTGTCAAATCTGAACCGGAATCGGAAGTGACTCCTAAGCCGGCACCAAAGCCGAATCCAAATCCAAAGCCAGTACCAGATCCTGCACCAAAACCAGCACCAAAGCCGAAACCAGAAGCAGAACCAAAACCAGCACCACAGCCAGTACCAGTACCAGAACCAAAACCAAAGGATAACAAGGATACGGATTATGACGACTCTGACTATGATACGGATTACGATGATGACACGGATTATGACGATGATTCGGACTATGACGATTCTGATTATCGTAGAGGTCGATCAAATAAAGGCAAAAGAGACAAGCGTTCTAACAAACGGAATAAGCGTCACCCAAATGGCTATTCAAATGAACGTAATTCGAGTGGACGATAATTTAAGATATAAATAATATTTAAAAACAACCTTACATAACTCATATGAGATGTAAGGTTGTTTTTTGTTTTTCAGACTATTTTTAAAAGATTTTACTAACGACCCCAATTATTTAAGGAGCAGTCCGTAATCTATTCATGTAACCGACAATACAACATTTTACTTATCCACCTGTTAGTCTTTTGTTGTAATCGTCCGTTATTTTGGAATAAACAAACAATTTAAAGAATTTGTTCAAACTACCCCATTTAATCATAAGAGCTTTCGTAGTCTACTAATGAAGGTGGATAGTTAAAAACAATAAAATAAAAAACATATTAAATAGAAGGGGAAATTAAAATGAATAAAAAATTGAGGACGTTCGTAAGTTTATTATTTGTAGGATTCGCATTATTATTGGTCGCTTGTACTGGAGATACAACAGATACTTCTCAAGTAGCTACTGCTACGGATGGAACAGCACTAGTTGATTCAGGAACATTATACTTAAAAGTGAACCCAGAAATTGCCATTAACTATGATGATAATGGAAAAGTAACAAGCATCGTAGGTGAGAACGATGATGGTCAAGAAATCGTTGATTTATACCCAGACTATATTGGTAAAGACAGTGGTTTGGTTGTCAAAGACTTAATCGCATTAATAGGTGATGCTGGATACTTTATAGAAGAAATTGAAGGAGAAGCGAAAAAAATCGTTATTGAATTAGAATCCGGTTCGGCTTTACCAGATGACCGATTCTTAGAAGTGATGGCGGCAAGTGCTCAGGCAGCGGTTCAAGAATATAAATTAAATTCTAACGTTGTAGTAGATGGCGAGACTTATATTACGCTAGAGGACGCTAAAAAAATCGCGTTTGAGCATGCAGGTGTAGATGGTACTAAAGCTAAATTTGATGATCAAGAATTCGATTTAGATGATGGTGTTCCAAGCTATGAGTTAGAATTCGATGTTGATAACGTAGAATACGAATATGACATTCACGCTATTTCTGGAGAAATTATTAAGTTTGAACAAGATCGTGATGACAAGAATGTAGCGAAACCTGCTAACACTAGTAATAACTCTGGATACGATAACTCAGCTTATGGTGAAACAGCAAAGCCAGCAGCAAAACCAGC
>DAIOTD010000037.1:0-3117 GCA_036752205.1 Atopostipes sp. | reverse complement strand
GCAAAACCAGCTCCTAAACCAGCTAAACGAAATGATACAGATTACTCTGACTATTCTGATTACAGTGATTATGACGATACAGATTATTCAGACTATGATGACTCGGACTACTCAGATTACTCAGACTATGACGATTCCGACTACGACTAGATCAATCTAATTAAACAGAAACCGTTATGCAGCCTTGTCCCTCAGGGCTGCATTTTTACATATGACACTAACATATAATTGTTTATTCATCATATAATTTGCTATGATTGATGAAGAGGTAGCGGTAAAGGAATGGGTGACAATGAAGGAAAAACAACCGATGAAATTACGACATGAATACAAGTTTAGTATTAATGAAGCGGATGACTATATTGTCTCCAATCGTTTACGAAAACTATTTAAACATGATGAATTTGCAGATGAGTTTGGGAATTATCGAGTAAGCAGTTTGTACTTTGATACCCCCAACGATAAAGCCTTACGTCAAAAGCTCGATGGGGTCAGTGAACGTGAGAAATTTCGAATTCGTTACTACAATGATGATTTAAGTTTTATTCGATTAGAGAAGAAAATTAAAAAAGCGCATTTAAATGCAAAATTCAATACTATGCTTTCTAAAGATGATGTGGAAAAGATTATTAAAGGGGATATCGACTTTTTGCTTCATAGTAAAGATGCGTTAAAAATTGAATTATATAGTAAAATGCGGGGACAGTTACTGAAACCCATTTCTATTGTGACTTATGAACGGGAAGCTTTTCAGTACATTCCAGGAAACGTACGCATTACTGTTGATCGAAATGTTCGAACAACACTCAGTCCGAAACATTTCTTAGATGTGGATGCTGTCCATATGGATGTTGAGCGTGACTTTACGATATTTGAAGTAAAGTATGATAATTTTTTACCTGAAATTGTAAAACTCGCTGTACAGATACCAGATAGACAAGCACGCGAAAATTCAAAATACGCACTTAGTCGTCGTTTTGATTAAAAAGGAGAAGGAAATATGACATTTAACTTTCAAGATATATTTAAATCTAATTTTTTAGAGAACGTCGATACCATTCCATTCTTTGATATGGTGTTAGCTTTAACGTTATCTTTTGTGCTCGGTCTTTTTATTGCATTCATTTATAAGAAAACGTATGCTGGCGTAATGTATTCATCGAGTTTTGGAGTGACGCTAATTGCACTCTCGTTAATTACGACCATATTGATATTAGCTGTGACGAGTAATATTGTCTTATCTCTTGGTATGGTTGGTGCGTTATCGATTGTTCGATTTCGTACAGCTATTAAAGAAGCTTCAGATATCGCCTTTTTATTTTGGAGTATTGCAGTTGGTATTGTATTAGCCGCAGGTCTCATACCGTTAGCCGTATTTGGAAGTGCCTTAATTGGTTTGGTCCTTTTTGTATTTTCATCGCGGCAAACGTTCGACCAACCTTATATTTTGGTGATTCATTGTGAGAGTAAAAAAGATGAAACAGAAGTGAAGTCTTTTGTGCAACAACATGTAAAGAAACTAGCACTTAAAAGTAAAAGTGTTGTACCGGGTCAGATTGAATTAAACTATGAAATACGCCTAAAGAGCGATGATACGGATTTTATGCACCAACTGGCTGAAGTTCCGGGTGTTATGAATACGATTCTAGTCTCATATAATGGCGACTATATGAGTTGATTAGATGATAAAAGATAAAAAGTTCGATTGGATTGTACTAATTGTCGGTATCTTTGGTCTTCTGCTGACACTTATTTTTATGAACGGTGAACGTTTTGGTCTTCAACCGGCAACACGTAATCCAGGGTATGAGAACCGACTATTTGATCAATCCTATGTCCATGAAATTGATATTCAAATTGACGAGAAGGATTGGGATAATATCCTCAATAATGCTCGCGATGAAGAGTATCATCGAGCCAATATTCTGGTTGATGGTGAACTGTTTCGAGACGTCGGTCTTCGCACAAAAGGCAACAACTCACTTCGTCTAACTGATCGGTATGGACACCAGCGATATAGTCTAAAAATTGAAATGGACCATTACGGATTCAACCATTACTATGGGTTAGATAAATTTTCACTAGATTCTTCCTTCCAAGATAATAGTTACCTGAAGTCGTTCTTAACTTATGACATGATGCATTTCATGAATGTTCCAGCTGCTTTAACGAGTTATACGTGGGTAACCATTAATGGAGAAGATTGGGGATTGTTTCTAGCAATTGAAGAACCGGAAGAAGCCTTTGCGAGAAGAAACTTTGGGAAAGATTACGGTCAACTTTATAAACCTGGCTATCGCAGTTTAGATGATGAGAACGCGGATGTTGCGTTACGTTATATTGATGAGGATCCGGCTAGTTATTCAGGCATTTTTGATAATGCGAAATTCCAAACGTCAAAAGCAGATGAGAAACGAGTGATCGAAGCTCTGCGTGTCCTGTCAACCGGAGAGAATTTAGAATCGGTTATAAATGTGGATGAACTATTGCGTTTCTTTGTGCCACAAGTTTTTGTAGTAAACCTTGATAGTTACTTAGGGCCAACAGGACATAACTACTTTCTATATGAAAAAGATGGCATAATTTCCATGTTGCCTTGGGATTATAACTTAGCCTTTGCGACGTATTCACTAGGTATGCCAAATCCAATTAACGATGCAGAGTTATATGTGAATTTCCCGATTGATACACCCGCTTCGGGTGATATCATGTTGAAACGTCCGTTATATCATAATGTGATGTTGCATGATGAATATTATCAACAATACCATGAGTATTTCGACTATTTTATAGCAAATTATTTTGAGAGCGGCTATTTTGAAGAACAAGTGAAAGAGACGACAGAAATGATTTCACCTTATGTGGCGAAAGATCCAACGGCTTTCATTTCACATGAAGAATACTTAATAGGCGTTGAAACGATTAAAAACTTTAGCTTGTTAAGGTCACAGAGTATTCGGAAACAACTTAATGGTGAAATACCAGCCAATATACGTGGGCAAGCGGAAGATAACAGCAATTTTATTGATGCTTCTTCAATCTGGCTTCCCGATATGGGTGAAATTGCTGACTTGAAAGACTAAAAATGAACTCCTAGATATAGCTTCTAGGAGTTTT